>JAAZUZ010000109.1 GCA_018623875.1 Synechococcus sp. HW_metabat.21 | reverse complement strand
GTCTGGCCCTGACACCCGGGTGCCAACGATGGCTGAACGTCCTGAGCAACGCCAAGGATCCAGCTGGATTACCCCCCGCGATCCCTCTGGAGAAATGCCACCGACCGGAGCGCCTGCCAGAGCTGATTGAGGACCGGCTTGTGGATCTCGCCGTGCTGAACAAGCCTCCGGTCGTCCCAGCCTCAAGCCCATTGGCCTGCCTGCTGTTCATCACCCCTGCAGCGCAACCGTGTTGTGCCGTCCTGCGCCGAGACCTTGTGGAGGCTCCAGCCATTCAGGAACTCATGAGACGCCTCAAGGCGAGCCTGCGCGCGTGAAATGCTGAAGAACCAACACCCCGCCAACGGATGCTGAAGTCGCTCGCTCTGCGCCGGGTCTTGATCTACTTCGCGCTGAGCAGCGCTGGCGTCGCTGTTGTCAGCCAGTTGGATTTGGACCAGCGCAGCGCTGGCGTGATTTACGTGCCGATGTTCATCGGCATCTATGTCCTCTCCCGCTGGATCGAAGCCAAGGTTTCCGGCTCTCCGGTGACCACAACCACCCCAGAGAAGGCCCCAAGCAAGGGCTTCTTGGAGAAGTCCTGACCACGGGGGTTCCGCTGCTCTCCATAGGGTGACCAGGCGCTTCTCTTGCCCCGTGCTCCAGCTGACTACCCCCATCGCCGCGATGCGTCAGCTGGTCAGCGATGGCACAAGCAGCCCCCTGCGATGGCGCCTGGAGCAGCTCGATCGCCTCGAGGCCGCCCTCAGCGCCAACAGTGATGCCGTGCTGGCCGCCCTGGCCAGCGACCTGGGCAAGCCCGATGTGGAGGCCTACTTCGAGGTCGTCGCGGTGCGCCAGGAGATCAACCTCTGCCGCAAGCGATTGCGGCGCTGGATGGCCCCCAAAACGGTCAGCGTGCCCGTGAGCCAAAGGCCAGGACGGGCCGAGGTCATCGCCGAGCCTCTGGGCTGTGTCCTGATCATCGGCCCCTGGAATTACCCGTTCCACCTGGCGATTCAGCCCCTCGTGAGCGCCCTGGCGGCCGGGAATACCGCGATCCTCAAACCGTCCGAGCACGCCCCAGCCACGGCCGCATTGATCAGCGCGTTGATCACCGAGGCGTTCCCACAGCAGATCGTCCAGGTCGTGCAAGGGGACGGGAGCACCGCCCAAGCCCTGCTGGCTGAGCGGTTTGATCACATCTTTTTCACCGGCGGCGAGCGCATCGGCAAGGTCGTGATGGGTGCCGCCGCGCAGCACCTGACCCCGGTCACCCTGGAGCTCGGCGGCAAGAGCCCGGCGGTGGTCCTCAGCGACGCGGACCTCGAGATCACCAGCCGCCGCCTGGTCTGGGGCAAGTGCCTGAATGCCGGTCAGACCTGCATCGCCCCGGACTATCTCCTGGTGGAGCGCAGCACGCGCGAGGCCTTGGTGAAGGCCTTAGGGGAGCGCATCACGGCGTGCTTCGGCGAGGAGCCTCTGGACTCCAGCGACCTGGCCTCCATCGTCAATGCCGCCCAATACCAGCGGCTCAGTGGACTGCTCGAGCAAGCCCGAGAGCGCGGTCAGATCCTGCTGGGGGGAAGCTGCGACCCAGAGCGGAGGCGCATCGCCCCGACCGTGATCGCGGTCCGTGACCTCGAGGACCCCCTGATGCAGGAGGAGCTCTTTGGGCCTCTACTGCCTGTGCTGGAGGTGGATGACGTGCAGCAGGCCATCCAGTGGATCAACCAACGTCCGAAACCGCTCGCGCTCTATCTCTTCAGCCGCTCAACGCAGCACCAGGACACCGTGCTCCGGCAGACCAGCTCCGGCGGGGTCTGCTTCAACGATGTCGTGATGCAGGTCGGGGTTCCCGAGCTCCCCTTCGGAGGGGTCGGTGCAAGCGGAATGGGGGCGTATCACGGCCAAGCCGGTTTCGACACGTTTTCCCACCACCGCAGCGTTCTTCGACGTCCCTTTGCACTGGATTTGCCCTTCCGCTACCCCCCCTATGCCGGACGCCTACCCCTGATGCGCCGACTGCTGGGCTGAAGCCATTTCCATGCCTTATGGGAGAGGGACTGGCACCCGCCTCCAGGCCCCGTATGGTGCGCCCAGACGACCGTTGTCAAACCCAATGCGCCGCCGCACTGCAGCCGCCTTAGCCCTGGCCCTTCTGCTCCCCCTTCCGGGGGTTGCCGGCGAGGTGGTGGTCAAGCGCGGTGAAACCCTCTCTGAAATCGCCGATCGCTACGGGACCTCGGTCAATCGGCTGATGGAGATGAACGGCCTGCGCAATGCCAATGACCTCTGGGCGGGCAGCCGCATCAAGGTGCCCGGCAACGTCTACAGCGGTGGCGGCTCGGGGAACTACACCGTCAAAGCGGGTGAGACCCTTTCGGAAATCGCGGACCGCTACGGCACGAGCGTCAATCGCCTCGTTCGCCTGAATGGCCTTCGGGACGCCAATGACCTCTGGGCCGGCAGCCGCATCCAAGTGCCGGGCGCCAGCCGCCGTCCACGGGTAGCCGTCAACAAAAACGCCAACACCCACCAGGTCCAACCGGGTGAAAGCCTCTCAAGCATCGCCAGCCGCTACGGCGTCTCGGTGCAACGCCTGATCGCCATCAATGGCATCAGCAACCCCAACCAGGTCATGGCTGGCCGCACCCTGGTCCTGCGCAGCACCAGCAAACCCAAGCCGAAGCCCCGGCCCGTCGCGGCGCGCCCCCGGCCAGCCGTTGCTGTGGCCGCCAAACCCAAGCCGAGAACGTCAGTTGGTGCGGCAGGCGGGGCCTTCCAAAGTCGCCCGCTGGACCAAGACCGCTTGGCCATCCTGGGACAGCCGGTGGGCAGCCAGGGCTGGAAGTTGCTGGTGCTGGAGCAACTCAAGCCCGCACCCCGGTGCTGGGAAGAGCGGCGGGATGGCTTGGTTGATCCGGCGCTGAACCGCTTCGACTTCAGCGGAATCTGCAGCCGCTATCTCGATAGCAATGGCTATTCACTGCGGATCGGCAATGACGATGTCGCCAACCGCTATCGCCTGCGGCTCAAGAGCCAAGGCAATGCCCTGGTGCTGCTCGCCCTGACGGATGGAGATCCCACGGAATTCGTCGTCGGTCGCGGGACCATTCCTCTGCGGGACCGCAACGGCTTTGTCGCGCTCAAGCTGGAGCCCGGCTGGGCCCTCGAGCGACGGATGTACGGCGAGCGCAGCCTCAGCCACGTCTATTTCGCCAACCCCAAGCCCTTGGCTGGGCTGATCGCCGAAGCCAAGCGGGACCAAGCCCGCCCAGTGGCCGCCACGGTTGCGGCAACGGCGACCACCACGGCCGCAACGGTCAAGCCTGAGCCCGCCAAGGCGGAAGCCACCAAGCGGGAGGATCCCAAGCCCGCCGCCACGAAGGCAGCCGTGGCGAAAGCGCAGCCCTCGAGCAACACCGCAGCCGGCAGCACTCCGGACTGGCGCAGCTATGGCCCGCTTCAGGTGGATTGGGCCAATTGGCAGTCCATGGGCGGCAGCTACGTGGCGCCGAGCCTGAACAGCGAAGGTCAACCGCTCTACCTGGCGATTAACTGCAACGCCAAGCGCCTGAACGCCACCGGCCAGTCAGGTGCCTGGAAAACCTGGGATGCCCCCCAGAGCGACTTTGAGCAGAAGCTGATCACGGATCTCTGCCGGGCCAAGCCCGGCTGATCAGGCCGCCAACTTCAACGTCCAGGGCTGCCGCAGGAAACGGCGGCCCGCGGGTCTAAGCCAGAGGCGCTGACTGCCGTCATCGCTCTCGCTGATGAGGTCCTCCTGCACCAGGCGCCGCGCCAACCAGCGCCACTGATCCACCTCATCTCCTTCCGCCTTGGCCAGGTCCTCACCCAGGCTGCGCAGGTCAACGCCGCTGCGCTGATCCAGTTGTTCCAGCACTTGGGACGCTTGATCGGACCAATCCGTCCAGCGGGGGCTCTGGCTGCAGCGATCGCAGCGACCGCAGGGGGGAACGAGCTCACCCACGGAGAGCAGCAGGGCCTGCTCGCGGCAACCGGCCCCCTCGGCAACCGCCTCCATTCGCCGCAGCTGCTGTTGGGAGAGTTCCGCCCGGGTGCGGTCCTGTGGATCACCGGATTCCTCGGCTGAGGAACGGATGGCCCAGGCCAGGCTGGAGCGGTCATCGGGATGAAAGAGGACGAGGCAGCGGGCCGGGAGACCATCCCGCCCGGCGCGGCCCGACTCCTGGAGATAGCCCTCGGCGCTGGCGGGGAGATCGAGGTGCAAGACGAGGCCCACATCGGGTCGATCCACACCCATGCCAAAGGCCACCGTGGCCACCAGGACCGGCATCTCGTGCTCCTGGAAATGGGTCAAGGCCAAGGCACGACTCTCCGGATCCATGCCGGCGTGATAAGCGATGGCCTCGACCCCGTTATCGCTCAAGCGCTTCGCCCAGCTCTCGACGGAGCGGCGAGTGCGGGCATAGATCAAGACGGCCCCCCGTGCCTCCTCGAGCGCCTTGAGGACCTGGGGCAAGGGGTCCTTGGGCCGGCGGCGCATCACATAGGAGAGGTTGTCCCGCCGGGCGGAGCGCACCTGAATCAACGGGCGTCGGAGCTCCAACAGACGGATCAAGTCAGCGCGGACCCGCGGGGCCGCCGTGGCACTAAGGGCCACGACGGGAACACCAGGACAGAGGCGACGCAACTGGCCCAAGCGGCGGTAGTCCGGGCGGAAGTCATGGCCCCAGGCACTGATGCAATGGGCTTCGTCGATGGCCAGCCCGACCAACTTGCCCTCCTCGTGGATCTCTTCAAGCAAGCGCCGGGTGGCCTCTACCTGAAGACGCTCCGGGGCCAGATAGAGCAGTCGCAGCCGGTTGCTGCGAACCCGCTTCAGCAGATCGCGCCGGCGCTCGGAATCCAAACCCCGGTGCAGACAGGCCGCCGGAATCCCGCGGCGCTGCAGGTGCTGCACCTGGTCCTCCATCAACGCCACCAGCGGTGAGATGACCAGCACGAGGCCGTCACGGACCAAGGCGGGCAGTTGATAGCAAAGCGATTTCCCCGCTCCCGTCGGGAGCACGGCGAGGCAGTCCTGACCGCCGAGCATCGCTTCGATGACGGGACGTTGGCCGGGGCGAAAGGCCGACCAGCCGAAGTGCTCCTGAAGGGCGGATTCGAGGGGGTCGCTCATCAGCCGGATCTCAGCCGGCCTGGGCCATCACCGCAATGGTGGGAGCATCGAGCTGGTCGGGTGCTTCCTCCACCAATTGGAGCCGCACCCGCTTCCCGCCGGAGAGCTCCCCGAGGGAAACCCGCATGGTGTTGCCACTGAGGGTTTGCAGAGCCGTCAGCAACTCCCGCAGGTGGGGCGTGCTGCTGCCGCTCTCGACCCAGAGACGCTCCTGCAATCCATTGAGCCGGCGCCAGCTGGTGTGGAGCTTGAGGACGGCCGACTCCAGCGCTTGGGCTTGGCCGACGGCATCTGAAAGAAGCCCCAAGGCGTCTAGGCGTAGAGCCTCCTGCATGGCCTTGTCCAGATCCAGCTCACCCTGCTGGAAGGCGCGCACGGCTAGACCGGCTTCGGAGGCTTTGCTCAGCCAACGGGCCGTGCTGGTGACGTCCTTCACCCGATCGAGCTCGGGCTCATCGCGCAGAACTTTGCGGAGATCTTCCTGCTGGTCATCGGGGAGCTTGGCGAGTTCCTTCACAAGAGGCGCGACGGCCTTGGGCGGCAGCAGATTTTCGGCCGTGCGTTGCCGAATCTCCTCGGGCAAGAGTGGACTCGTGGCGGCGGTGAACTCGTCGGTGAGCTGGCGAACCTGTTTGCGGGTGATCTGCTGACCGTCGTTGGCGGCC
>JAAZUZ010000108.1 GCA_018623875.1 Synechococcus sp. HW_metabat.21 | reverse complement strand
TCGCGGTCGCCCTCTACTTGGCCTTGGGGTCCTTGGTCACCCGACTGGGCTACCGGCGCAAGCAGGAGCAGGGTCTGGCGGAGGGACGCGGCGGCCGGCGCGGGCCTGAGAACGTCTGGGGATCGGCCGCCACGGGCGCGGCCCTGGCTGTTCTCAGTGTCTGGCCGATGGCGCCGGTAATCCTGCTGAAGATTGGCTTTGCGGCCAGCTTCGCCGCCAAGTTGGGTGACACCTGCGGCAGTGAGATTGGCAAGCGCTGGGGCCGCCGCACGGTGTCCATCACGCGTTTCCAACCGGTTCCCCCCGGAACCGAAGGGGCGATCAGCCTGGAGGGAACGCTGGCGAGCGCCGGCGGTAGTGCCCTGATGGCGTTGCTGATGCTCCAGTTGGGCCTCATCCAGGGTGGTCCGACCTGGTTGCTCGTCAGCGTGGTGGGTCTGGTGGCGACCTTGATCGAGAGCGTGATTGGCGCGACGGTTCAGGAGCGTCTCCCCTGGCTAAGCAATGAACTGGTGAATGCGCTGCAAACCCTGATCGCAGCCCTACTGGCCATGGGCGTGGCCGCGCGCCTGGCACTGGCCTAAGCGCGCTTCAAGGCATTGGCCAGCTCGCGAGTGGCCTGCCTCGCGATCAACGGCAGCTCCCCCGCCGGGCATCGACCACTTCCCGCGCCTTGAAACCAGCCCATGACGCTTGATTGCCTCTGCCTTGGTCTGCTGTGTGCGGATTTGGTCTGCGATCCGATCGAGACGCTGCCGAAACCCGGTCAGTTGGTGGAGACCAGGAGGATGGATCTCAGTCTCGGGGGATGTGCGTCGAATGCGGCCTACGACCTCGCCCACCTCGGCGTCACGGTTGGCGTCGGAGGTTGTGTTGGGGACGATGTTTTCGGTCGCTATCTGATCCACACCCTGGATCACGCTGGCGTCAACACAAACGGCATCCACTGCACCGCTGATGCAGCAACAGCCACAACAGCGGTGATCAACGTGGACGGTGATGACCGACGCTTTATCGCAGCCGTTGGTGCCAACCGCTTGTTCAGCCAGGCCATGGTTCCGGCAGAACTGATCGAATCCTCCCGGGTCATCTACATCGGTGGTTTTCTGATGCTGGATGCGTTGGAAACCGAGGAGACCCTGCACCGATTGCGCCGGGCACGCGCCAATGGCGCCCTGGTTGTGCTGGATGTGATTGAGGTGAAGGATCCGGCGGCCATGGAGAGGGTGACTCGGTTTTTGCCCTACACCGATGTCGTTCTCCCCAACACGGATGAAGCGGCTCTGCTGACCGGATCCACGGACCCTTGGGATCAGGCACGGACGTTCCTTGATGCAGGAGTCAGCACCGTCGTGATCACGGGCGGCGAACAAGGCGTGCATGTCATGCAGCACGGTTTGCGTCTACGCAGTGACGCCTACCCCACGACATTCAGGGGGGGGACCGGTGCCGGCGACGCGTTTGATGCTGGGTTTATCGCCGGCCATCTCAATGGCCAGGATCTCCGGGGCTGTCTTCGCTGGGGCAGTGCGATGGGGGCCAGCTGCGTGCGCAGCACCTCAGCGACGGGCAGCGTCTTCGACAGAGCGGAAGCTCTGGCGTTCATGGCCAGCCATGCGCTGCACATCGAGGAGCTGGACTGAGGCGGCGATCAGCGAATCGGTTCATCCGCCCATTCCGTCTGTACCGCCAACGCCTGCGCTTTACGCCAGCTGCTGGCGGACTTGGGCGCAGGCCTGCTGGTAATGCCGTTGGGCGGCCCGGGCACTCAGTCCGGCCCTGGCCCCGAGCTCCTGCCAGCTGCGCTGCTGCAGCACCCGGGCCAGCACCAGCCTGCGTTGGCGGGCAGTCAAGGTCTTGAGCCCCTTCCAGAGTCGGCGGCGCAGCTCACAGCGCTCCAGCCAGCCGTAGGGAGCGGGCGCTTGCTGGTCGCTCAGCTGCTCCACCAGCGGTAGCTCTGGGTCCGGGCCGGCACCAGGTTGATCCAGGCTCGCGATCCGTAAGCAGGCTTGAAGGGCCTGGGCCTCTTGCCAGCGCTGCAGCGAGCAGCCCAGGGCGTCGGCCATACCCCTGTCATCCAAGACCTCCAGCCCCTGGCGCTCGCGGCGACGTTGCAGGGCGGCTCCCCGCTGCAGCAGCTCGATCACGCTGCGGGCTCCACCAACGGCGCGGCAGCGATCCCGCAGGTAGTGGCGCATTGCTCCGCGAATCCAGGGCACGGCGGCCGTGCTCAAGGTGTTGCCACGGTTGGGGTCGAAGCGCTCGATGGCCTTAATCAGGCCGCTGACGCCCTCTTGAGCTAGGTCTTCAAAGCTGTGGCCACTGCGTTCGCTTTCCCGGCGGGCCACCTTCCAGACCAGGGGCAGGTTGGCGGCCACGACGGCGTTGCGGTGTTCGGGGGTGGGCTGCTTGAGATAACGGCTCAAGAGCCACTGCGGTTGGTTGTGGACGGCCATGGCGGATCCATTGCTCTGTCCTCAGCCTCAGCGGCTTGGCCCGCTGGCTGGCTCACCCTTGAGGGGGGCTGATTTCCCTCAGACGAGGGGTGTTGCGGCGTTGGTGGGTTGCAGGTCCGCCCAGCTCAAGAGCGGACCCCAGCGGTGCACCCGTTCGTAGATCTGCCGGTGTCCTTCGCTGTTGAGATGGATCCCATCCGGGGAGAGCCACTGCAGCCAGGTTGGATCGGCCATCAAGGAGTCCAGCAGAGGCAGGAAGGGAACGTCGGCCTCCATGCAGGCCTCCTCCAACAGCGCCTCGTACTGACGGATTTGCTCGTTTGCGTACCAGAGCACATCGGCATAGGGCATCACGTGCTCATCCACCGGGGTCAGCCCCAGCACCAGCAGGGGTGCTGCCGTTTGCAGCTGCTTGAGCAGCTGCTGCAGGCCAAAGAGAAAGGCCTCGGGGTCCAGTTGGGGGCGCCCGTCCCGGCGCCCAACCCGGGCGGTGTCGTTTAAGCCGACCGAGAGCAGGATTCCTTGGGGCTGCTGCCGGCGGAGTTCACCCCGGCAGGCGAATTCACTGGCCCAGCGCGCCGCCACCCGCTCCAGTCCGTCTCCGCGGACACCCAGGGGGTAGAGCACCGGCCCCCCCGGCAGGCCCATCCAGTGGCGCCGCAGCCGCTCGCACCAGCCCCCTTCTTCAGGGTCCCCCCAGCCGTAGACGCCGCTGTCCCCGAGCACGATCAACTTGCGGGGTACGGCCAAGACCATGGAGGGCTAGAGCAGGCGCCGCCGGGCGCGGTCGCTCAGATCTTCACCCACCAGGGTCAAGGACGCATAGACCACCAGCAACAGGGCGATCTGATCCCAGGCAAAGGAGCTCAGGCTTTCCTGCAGCTGTGAGCCCAGGCCGGTTCCCGCCATCAGGCCGACCACGACGGTCTCCCGCAGGATCACATCGCTGCGGTAGGCCCCGTAGGCCAGGTAGGAGCGGGCCAGGCCGCTGAAGCGTCCGTAGAGCAGCGCGACCCGGGGCCCCACGCCCTGGCCGCGTAGGGCCGTCTCGGGACCGTCGCTGCAGGACTCCGCCCCCTCCAGCAACAACCGACCCAGGATTCCCAGGTTGTGGAAGCCCAAGGCCAGCGCGGCCGTCCAGATCCCGGGTTTGAAGACAAAGAGGAGCAAGAGCGCCGTGAGCGGCGGTGGCCAGAGCCGGCCCAGTGCCCAGACCAGCCTCAGCAGCAACTGCCCCAGCCGCCAGGGAGCCACCAGCAGAAGCAGCAACGGCGCGCCCCCAACCGCCAGGCAGGCCGCCAGCAGGGTCAGGCCCAGGGTGTTGCTGATCATGCGTCCCCAGGGCAGGGCCAAGGCCTCCCGCCAGTGGTCGAGGTCCATGGGCGGCAGCGCTTGCCACTGGAGCAGCGCCGCGGGATCGATCCCCAGGCTGCGGGCGATGGCGATCAAGAGGGGCACCAGAGCCAGCGCGAGCAGCGTGATCTCTTGGCCCCGGCGGCCGACCCCCGCCTGGCTGCGGCCAAAGCGGTTGGCCATGCCCCAGCGTTGGCGCAGGCCGCGAATCAGGCTCTCCAGGCCGAGCATCACCGCTAGCAGGAGCCAGAGGCCACTCCAGAGCTCGCGGAACTCCAAGGACTGGAGCGTGAGCAGCAGTTCGTTGCCGAGGCCCCCCAGGCCAAAGACCCCGAGCAGGGTGGCGCTGCGCAGGGCGCACTCCAGCCTGTAACCGCCGTAGCTGATCACCCCCGGCAGCAGCGGCGGAGCGATCGCACTGATCAAGGCCGCCGGGCCGTTGCTGCCCGCGGCCAGTAGGGCCTGCAGGGGTTGATCCGGCAAGGCGTCGAGTTGATCGCTGATCACCCGGGCCACCAGGGCTCCGTAGGGGATCACGATCGCCAGCACGGCCACCGCCGGCTGCAGTCCAAGCACCTGCAGCAACAGCAAGCCCCAGATCAGTTCATGGACCGAGCGGGGTAGGGCCAGCACCCGGCGCAACAGCTCCGCGGGCCACGCTCCTCCGAGCAGCGTCGTCCAAACCAGTCGCGAGCTCGCCAGTCCCAACACCAGACCCAGCAGCAGGCTGAGGGCCCAGCCCACCAGGGCTACACCGACCGTTACTCCCAGCCCCCGGAACAGGGAGGCGAGGACGATCGGATCAAGAGAGGGCTGCAGGGCCCCCGCGGCAAAGGCCCCGATCAGCTCCCAGCCCCCGCCATGGCAGAGACCCGGCAGCACCACTGCCAGGGGCAGGATCACCGCGGCGGGGACCAGGACCTGTAGCGGTGCCGAGACTTTCAAGGGGCAGGCGTGCCGGCGTAGAGGCGCTGCAGGGCCTCATCCTTCAGGGCGTTGGCGGGGACATCGAAGAGAATCCGCCCCTCCCGTAGACCCACGACGCGGCTGAAACCCGCTAAGAGATCGGGGCGGTGCAGGCTCATCACCAGGGCCCGAGGCGCTTCGGTCTGCTGGAGAAGCAGCGCGAGCAGGTCCTGGGCCAGCCGTGGATCCAGGCTGGAGAGGGGTTCATCGGCCAGCCAGAGCACGGGGTCCTGCCGCAGCAGCCGTGCGATGGCAACCCGTTGCCGCTGGCCGCCGGAGAGGTCCGCCACCGACTGGTTCAGCAGGCTTGGATCCAGATCGAGTTGCCGTAGGGCCGCGCTGCAGGCTTCGGTCTCCAGGGGCAGGAGCAGGTTGAGGAGTGCCCGGGGCCAGCCCCACTGGGCGAGGCGGCCGCAGTTGAGGTTCTGCTGCACGCTGAGTTCATCGATCAGGCGCAGCTCCTGCCAGAGCGTTCCGATCCGCCGTTGTTGCCGCCGTCTCAGCCGCGCGCCCTTGGCGATGGGTTCACCGGACCAGAGCACTTGCCCTTGATCCATGGCTTGGAGTCCGTTGGCGACCGCGAGCAGTGTGCTTTTGCCCGCACCGCTCGGACCCAACAGGGCAATCCGCTCCCCGGGCTGAACGCTCAGGTCAATCCGATCGAGCCTGGGCTGCTGGCGTCCGTTGACGCGGACACCCCTCAACTCCAGGACGGGTGCAGGCATGGGGCCGTCAGCTCTGGGTGAAGCGGAACACCATCAGGGCCAGGATCAGGCCCACCAAGGTGAGTTCAATGACGTCGGGGCCGCGCGGGTTCATCCGCGACCCTCTCGTTTTTCCAACTTGGCCACCGACGGCAAGCCAAAGACCAACACGAGCAGGGGAATCTCCAGCCAGAGAACCCCGTTGCTCAAGAGGATCACCGCCAGATCGATGGCGGCGATCGAGCGCAGAAACAGGACCCAGACCTCATCCCCATCACTGCAGCTGCGCTGCCAAAGCAGCAGGCCAGCCACCAGCAGCAGTAGGTAAGTCAGCAGGGT
>JAAZUZ010000107.1 GCA_018623875.1 Synechococcus sp. HW_metabat.21 | reverse complement strand
GCCGAGCTTTTGGGCCACCGTGTCGTCGATCTCCAGCGCGTCGCCATCGGCCCGATTCATCTCGGAGCACTGCCAGAGGGTCGCTGGAGACGAATAAACGACCAAGAATGGAATTAACCAGCTGATCGGCCGGAATGCCTCGGTTCGCCCTCTCCATCCCAGGTTTCTCCCGTCTGCTGGGCCGGGGCAACGGCGGGGAGGGCTCCACTTCAGACACCCCTGAACCAGAAGATCCCTTGCTCGACGTGGGCCGGCGGCTCAAAAGTGCGCGGGAATCCCGGGGGCTCAACCTGCGGCAGATGGCCCTTGAGACCAAGATCAGCACCCCCGTGCTCGAAGCCCTCGAGCGGGGTTGGCGCGATCGACTCCCGGAGGGCGCCTACCTCAAATCCATGCTCCCGCTGCTGGAGCAGTACCTGAACCTGCCCAGCGGCAGCTTCGCGGCAGCACTACCAGCGGAGAGCGAGAGCGCCACCACACACAGGTTGGTGCAGCGCTTCACCCCGGGGTCGATTGATGTCTTCAGCAGCTGGCAGGGCACGGTCCTCTACGGCGCCATCACCCTCGGCTTGATCTACGGCCTGAACCTGCAGCAGCGCCAACTCGCCGCGGCCAACGTGCTGACCTATCAGCCGATTCCCGCCCTTCAACCGAGCGAGCAGGCCAAACCGGTCCAAGCCGGCAACAGCCTCTTGGCCGCCTACCCCGACCTGAAGCCGCTCGAGCGCGCCAAGCGCGGCAATGGAGCCGCGGCCCTGCGCCAACAACTCCAAGAACCGAAGCCGGAAGGACAGGGCGTGCTCGAACTCAACCTGAGCCAGGCCAGTGCCCTGGACCTCAGCAGTGAGGGGGGCCAACGCACCCGCCTCAGCGGCAGCAAGGGGCAAGTGGTGCTGCAACTGCAACCGCCCCTAACGCTCTCGATTGCACCGGCCCCGAAAACCGGTGAGGTGCTCTGGAACGGCAAGCCCCTGGCCGCCTTACCCAAACAGCCTGAGCGATTCCAAGTGCCGGCGCCGCAGGCTCAGCGCCCGTAGCGACGGGCCAATTCCCCATAACCCAGCAGGGGGCCGGCCACTGACTCAATGGTCTGGGGCAAGCGCCAGGTCCAATTGCCCTCCGTTGTCCCGGGGGTGTTGAAGCGCGCCTCATCCCCCAGGTGCAAGAGGTCCTGCAGCGGCACCAGGGCCAATCCGGCACTGGTCTGTAGGGCCAACTCGAGCAGCTGCCAGCCCGGGGCATGGATGGAACCGGTCAGGGCCTCGACCTGGGCGCGCTGCTCCTGGCTGAGCTGCTGCCACCATCCAATCGAGGTGGCATTGTCATGGGTTCCCGTGTAGACGACCCAGTTCTCCCCCTCGATGTTGGCCGGGAGGTAGGGATTGGCTGGATTGCCGTCAAAGGCGAACTGCAGGATCTTCATGCCGGGCAAGGCAAAGCGATCCCGTAGGGCTTCCACCTCCGGAGTGATCACGCCCAGGTCTTCAGCGATCAACGGCAGCGGTGAGGGCAGACGCCGCTGCAATTGGCGCAACAAGCTGGCCCCCGGCGTCCGCACCCAGCCCCCCCGCTCAGCGGTGTCGTCCGCACCAGGAACGATCCATGCGGCTTCAAGAGCGCGGAAGTGATCGATCCGCAGCAGGTCAAAGACCTCCAGCTGACGGCGCAGGCGGCGCTTCCACCAGCGGAAACGGCTCAAACGATGCAGCGCCCAGCGGTAGACGGGCGTGCCCCAGAGCTGACCGGTCTCCGAGAAGTAATCAGGCGGCACACCGCTCTGCAAGCGGAGACGGCCGGAGCGCTCCACCGAGAAGAGGCGGCGATGACTCCAGACGTCGGCGCTGTCGTGCGCGACGTAGAAGGGAATGTCGCCGATCACCTGCACGCCGGCGCGGCGGGCATGTTCAAGCAACTGCTGCCACTGCACCTGCAGCTGCCACTGGAGCAGGGCTTCCCGCAACAGCGGCTGCTCGTGGGAGCGGTCGAAAGCCTGGAGGGCCGAGCGCCGCCGTTGGGCCAGGGGGGCCGGCCAGGACCACCAGGGCTGGCCGCCTTGGCGTTGTTTCAGGACAACAAAACGGCAGTGGTCCTTGAGCCAATGGCCTTCCTGCCCTCGCCACTGCTCAAAGGCCTGCCGGACGCTGGCCTCCCAACTCGGGTAGCGCTGCAACAGCGCATCCGCTAGAGCGGCCGAGCGGCGCTGGGCGAGGTCGAAGTCCAGGCGGGTTTGCTGCTCGGCCGTGGGGAGTCCGCGCACGTCGTCTGCGCTGATTAGCCCAGCGGTCAGCAACGCCTCCGCGTCAAGAAACCAGGGATTGAGTGCAAACGCACTGGGGGCGCTGTAGGGAGAACCCAAACCGTCGGTTGGGGCCAGCGGCAGGACCTGCCAGGCCTGAATGCCCTGGCTGGCGAGCGCCTCCACCCACTGGTGGGCAGCGGCCCCAAACGTCCCACAAGCCGGCGTTCCCGGAAGGGCCGTGACGTGCAGCAGGACCCCGGCGCGTCTCATGGGTTGGGAAGTTTGTAGCGGCTGATGATCCGCTTGGCGAAGGCCGGAATGTGGGCGTCCACCTTCTCGGGGTGATTGCGCCTCAGCCAGAGGGCGTTACGGGTGAAGTGGGAGTCGATGGAGAAGCGGCCGTACTCCAGCCCTTGGGGTCCAAAGCGCCCCACAAAGCAGCCAATGATGTTGGCCAGCCAGATCGGCAGCTTGACTGCCTTGTCGTAGGCCTCGATCCCCTGCTGCACCGCCGCCTGGCGCTGTCCGCGACTGGTCACCGGTGCGACATCCAGTTCCGCCTCCACCAGATCCAGCAGTTGCTGACCGCGGGGATTGCGCACCGTGAGCCATTGGCGGCCAAACGTCGCACCCATGTAGCCGACCACCAGGTCAGCGCCTGCATTGGTGTAGTCGAAGCAGCTCAGGCAGCTCGGCGCGAAGACGTTCTTGAGTTTGGGGGTGTCCAAGCCGAAGAAGGGCACCGTCTCCTCACGGCCATCGCTGTGGCGGAAGTGAATCCGGAAGTCCTGCATGAACTCGTAGTGCACCACGGTCTCCGGAGAGCTGACCGTGGTCTCCAGGAACGT
The DNA here is from genome assembly GCA_018623875.1 of Synechococcus sp. HW_metabat.21. Taxonomy (GTDB): domain Bacteria; phylum Cyanobacteriota; class Cyanobacteriia; order PCC-6307; family Cyanobiaceae; genus Vulcanococcus. The sequence continues at coordinate 2,743 of JAAZUZ010000107.1, read as the reverse complement.
TTGCAGACCTTCCCGCGAGACGTTGTCTGTGCAGGGAAGACCCAGCACATAGAGCTGATCGAGGGGGAGGGTGGACTCCACCGCCCGCAGGGCCTGGATCTGGCAACCCACACCGATGGCCAGAAGGTTGCGGATACCGCTGCCTGGGAGCTGCTCCAGCACCTCCAGATTGGGTGACAGGGTCGGCTTGTTCACCCGGGCACTCAGGACCTCTTCCGGGGTGCGGGCCAAGCGGGGAACCGGGGTAAAGCGATCGTCTTCGCTTTGGCCGACGCAGAGCACGGCATCCACTAGGCCGCTTTCCAGGGCGAGCACACCGATGCGGCTGGCGATTCCAGTCCACTGGGCCCCAGCGATGGGCTGCTGCAAGCGGGCGGTGAGCATCCGCTGCTGCACCCCGAAATAGAGCTCGTCCTCGTTCTCGAGATCACGGCTGCGGCCATGGGCCGCGGTCTCCATCGCCTCGAAGCGTTGGTTCAAGAAGGCGCAGCTGTCTTTGACATAGGCCACCCAACGGCTGTCGCAGAGGCCGCACTGGCTGCAGAGGTCCTTGGCTGGATAGGTGCTGCCCTTGGCCAGGGGCTTGGCCCGCTCATGGGGCAGCGGTGAGCCTGGGGAGGAGGCGGCGACAGACAAGGACTTGGCCGGGCGAGGCCACAACCTATCGGGCATGCCTGCAACAACGGCGTCAGGAGCGGGTGACCTACGTCAAAGTGGGGCGTCTTTGCCCGCCGCCCGTCCATGGCGAATCGCCCGCAGCGCAGTGCTCGCCAACGGGCCTCGATCCGTCTGTTGGCCTCTGGGGCGGGAATCGTGGCGGGCCTAGGAGTGCTGAGCCTGGTTTGGCCCCAGCAAGACCACTCCGCCAAAGAGGACGGTCCCCCCAGCGCCGATGCCCTGGCGGAGCGGCCCAACCGGGCCTTGAACGTGCTGCTGATCGGCAGTGACGCGGACCGTCAAGGCGCCATCAGCAATGGGGCGGCCCCCGCTGGACCCGCCAACAGCGACGCGCTGCTGCTGATCCACATTGACCCTGATGGCCCCGTGCAGGTCATGAACTTGCCGGTCGAAGGGGCGGTGCGCCTCCCTGGGGATACGAGGCCGGTCCGCCTTGGAAGCCTCTACCGGCGCGGAGGTACGGCCCTGGTGGCCAGCGCCAGCGCCGAGCTGCTCGGGCTCCCGGAAGGAGAGCCTGAGCGGTACGTCGTGCTGCCCCGCACCGCCCTCAGGGAGCTGGTGGACGGAATGGGCCGCTTGGAGCTGGCCCCTGACCGGACCATGGCCTACACCGATCAGACCCAGAAGCTCACCATCGCCCTGCAGGGGGGCCTGCAACAGCTCGATGGCGCCCAGGTGGAGCAATACCTGCGCTTCAAGGACCCTCTCAATGGGGATGAACGCCGCCGGGACCGCCAAGAGCTCGCGATCACGACCCTGCTGCGGCAGATGCGCCAGGGGACCCAGCTGGAGCGTCTGCCGTCCCTGATCAGCGAACTGCAGCCCCAGGTGGACACGAATCTCAGCCCCCAAGAGGTGCTGAGCCTGATGGCGGTAGCCCTTCAACCCAGCAAAGGTGTCCAGTTCCAGACCCTCAGCCTGCGGCCGGCCCTCAATGGGAAGGCATCGATGCGGGAGCTGGAGGAGCAGCGACTGCAGCCCCGCTGGCCGCAATAAGACGCAAGCGCAGCTCCGCTGAGGCCTCCTGATCGCCCAATTGCCCCAGCCAAGGCAGTCCCTCACTGCGGCGATCGGCGGGGCTCCAGTCCCCACCCAGCTGAATCATCCCCAGCAGGGGCACGCGGTAGTGGCGCAGCAGCGCCCAATGACTCCGGGCGAATCCCGCGGCGCGATCGGTGTCGCTGCAGACCAGACAGGTCGGGATGCGCCAGGCCCCCAAGGCCTCAGCCCAGCAGTCCCATCCCGAAACGCTCTGCCCGGGGTCGAGCGCCAAGGGTTGAAGCCAACCCGGCGGCTCCGCCATGAGCGCTTGGAGGGAGCGATTGGAATCGGCGAGATCGCTCTGCCAATCAGGCAGGAGCCGCCACTGACAGAGCTGAGCGAGCTCCGCTGCCGCCGTACCGATTCGCCCTGCCGGCGCCACTAAAAACACCCCGGAATTGGTGCTGAATTCGGGGGAATTCGTCAACGGATGGGGCTCCAGGGTGCTGACCGCGTGCCGAGCGGCTTCTACGATCGGAGTTCTACCGTCCAGCCAGCGGCCCCGTGACCAGTTTCCTGACCGCAGAACGGGTCGATCAGGCAAGCATGGGCCATGACACCAAGCGGCTGCGGCTGTTCAGCGGCACCTCAAACCAGGCCCTAGCGCGCGAAATCGGCGCCTACCTCGGGGTTCCGGACGGCCCGCGGGTGATCAAACGCTTTGCGGACGGCGAGCTCTACATCCAGATCCAGGAATCGATCCGGGGCTGTGACGTCTTCCTGATCCAACCCACCTGCGCTCCGGTGAACGATCACCTGATGGAGCTGCTCGTGATGGTGGATGCCTGCAAACGGGCCTCGGCCCGGCAGATCACAGCGGTGATCCCCTACTACGGCTATGCCCGGGCCGACCGCAAAACGGCTGGACGCGAGTCCATCACCGCCAAGCTGGTGGCCAACCTGCTGGCCAAGTCCGGCGTGGACCGGGTGCTGGCCATGGACCTGCACTCCGCCCAAATCCAGGGCTATTTCGACATCCCCTGCGACCACATTTACGGCTCACCGGTGCTGGTGGATTACCTCG
>JAAZUZ010000106.1 GCA_018623875.1 Synechococcus sp. HW_metabat.21 | reverse complement strand
GGTCATCGCCTCACGCAGGACGCCGATGGGCAGGGAGGCCCAGGACCAGCTGTCGCCGCGGGCCGCCTCCGGCAGGGGAACAGCGACGGGCTGAATCGGCTGCGGAGGAGGTGCGAGGGGGCCAGCCATGTAGCCCTCTTCCTCGGGATAGACCGTGGCCTGACGCTCCTGGAGCCACTCCACCAGGGCGTAGCAGCGGCGGCTGGGAATCAGCTCGAGCCCAAGCTGCTCAGCGGCCCGCTGCACCATCGTGCGCATCGAGGAACGCCAGCAGCGAATCTTGCGTGGGGGATCAAACCCCTCAGCATCTGCCTGCTCCAGGGCCTGCTCCAGGGCGGTCTTTAGCCACTGGGAGTTCACGCTGGAGGCGGGGCAGTTCATGACCCACTGGAAGGAGCGCTCTGAATGAGCGCCGGAAGGGGAGCTGCAAATCAAGAGCTCCCAACGCTTCTTTCCGTCCTCTTCAAGGATCGGACGGGAGTAGTAATCCAGCTCCCAATCCGCCTGCAGGCGGGCAGGACTCGCGGGCTCGGTGGCCTGAATCATCCGGCGGCTTGTTCCTGCTGACGCAGCACGTTACGAGCCCTGTTAGCGCGATCGGCGGCTTCAGCCATGACTTTGTCGCGCTCGATCAACAACTCGCCGGGCTGACCTTCCAGCAGAGCCGTGTTCAAGGCAATGCGGCCGCGGCCGGGATCCAACTCCGTGATCAACGCCTTGACCCGGTCGCCCTGGCCAAAGACCTCACGCAGATCACGCATCTGGCCACCGGTGATCACCGAGTGGTGCAACAGGCCGCTGATGCCCCCCAAATCAACGAACAGGCCGTAGGGCTTGATGGCCACCACCTGACCCTCGACCAACTGACCCACCTCCAGGTTCTGGAAGAGGGCTGCGGTGGCTGCTTTCTTCTCAGAGAGCACCAGCTTGCGGGTGTCGGGGTTGACCTCGAGGAAAGCCACACCCAGGGTCTTACCCACGAGTGCCTCATGGTTTTCGCCCTCCTGAAGCTGGGAGCGGGGCACGAAGCCACGCAGACCTTCGACATCGCAGGTGATGCCGCCGCGGTTAAAGCCGTTGACCTTGACCTGCAGCACCTTGCCTTCTTTCTCCAGGGCGCGGACCTTCTCCCAGCTTTGACGCAGGGCCAGGGCACGGGCACTGATGGTGACCATGCCATCGGCGTTCTGCTCGCGGGTCACGAGCACCTCGACAGTCAGGCCTTTGGGGAAACGCTCCTTGAGGTTGGTGATCACCCCAAGCGCGCATTCCTTCTTCGGCATGAAGCCGGGAGCCTTGCCACCGATGTCGACGTAGACGCCGTCGCTCTCCATGCCGATGACGGTGCCGGTGACCACTTCACCGGTGGTGCCCACGAAATCCTGCTCGTCGAGGGCCGCCAGGAAGGCCTCCTCATCGAAGTCGAAATCGTCGACCGAGCGGGAGGGGACAGCGGCAGGCTTCGCCTGAGGGGCCGCCATGCGGGATCCACCTGAGCGACGGCCCTTGTTGCGGTCATCGGGGCCGAGCAGGTCGGCCATGCTCAAGCCCTCAAAGCCGCTCATGTCGAACAGCTCGTCGTCACTGCCCTTGCTGGCGGGGGCTGCGACGGGCCGCTGCGGGGCAACCGGAGCCTCACCGCGGGCCGCCCGGGCAGCGTCCTCAAGCTCGGCAGCACGCTGAGCAGCGGCTTCGGCGGCGGCACGGGCTTCAGCGGCTTCGCGCTCTAAACGCAGCTGCTCTTCCTTCTTATTGATCTGCAGAACTTGGGGGGGCTTGCGAACCGGCGGCGGCGCGGCGGCGGGACGCTGCGGCGACGGGGGCACCGGACGGGCCGAGGTGGGTTGCTGCTTGGCAGAGGGCTGGGAGGGCTGGGGAGTGCCGGAACCGGCCATGACCAAGCAAAGACGCACAGCGCCACACTGTAGGGACGACCCTTCTTGGTTGAGTACGGCTCAATGGGCGAAGACGCACACTCCCGGCAGGGGTCTCGTCGCCTCGACCACCTGAACTGGCCCGCGGTTCAAGCCGCCGCCCAAACCCCGGGCAGCACCGTGGTCTGGCCCTTTGGTGCCGTTGAGCAACACGGGCCGCACTTGCCCCTTGGGACCGATGCGCTCTTTGCCGAGCAGATCCTCGATCAGGTGCTCGCAGCCCTGCCGCCGCAGGCCCCGATCTGGCGTCTCCCGGTTCAAAGCCTGGGCTTCTCGCCGGAGCACCTCGGCTTTCCCGGCAGCCTGAGCCTGCCGGCGGAACACCTCCTGGGCAGCATCGAAGCGATCGGGAGCCAGCTGGCTGCAGCCGGGTTCCAGCGCTTGGTGCTCTTCAACGGCCACGGCGGACAGATCGCCTTACTCCAGGTGGCCGCGCGCCAGCTCAGGGCCGCCCATCCCTCACTGGGGGTACTCCCTTGCTTTCTGTGGAGTGGTCCTGAAGGACTTGGCGGCCTGATTCCTGAGCCTGAATACCAGCAGGGTCTCCACGCGGGGCAGGCCGAGACGAGCCTCATGCTCCAGCTTCAGCCTGAACTGGTCGGCCCGGAGCGGCCGGTCGATGGACTCCAGGCTGATCAGCCTCCCCCGGGCTGGAGCCTGGAGGGAGCCGTGCCCAATGCCTGGCTGACCCAGGACCTCAGCACCAGCGGCGTCATCGGCGATGCCCGCCAAGCCAGCGGAGCCTTAGGGAAAGCGCTTCAAGAGCGGCTCGTGCAGGGGTGGAGCAACCTCTTTACGGGCCTTCTCAACAGCGATTGGCCCCCTCGGAAAGCCTGAGAACCACCAGCGACAGACAACGGGAGGTGCGCAAAAGCTGCCAAACCCCGTCTTGGGCTTGTGGAGATGGTTACAGTCAACCCCATTGCAACGTGTTCTCGGTAGCCATGGCGACCCTTGAAGCCACTGATGTGCCTACGGCGGGCGCTTCGCTTCCCGATTTCACCTGCGCGAACTACAAAGACGCCTACAGCCGGATCAACGCGATCGTGATCGAGGGCGAGCAGGAAGCCCACGACAACTACATCTCGATCGGCACGCTCCTGCCCGACCAAGCCGATGAGCTGACCAAGTTGGCTCGCATGGAGATGAAGCACATGAAGGGCTTCACCGCCTGTGCGAACAACTTGGGTGTGACCGCCGACATGGCGTTTGCCAAGGAGTTCTTTGCTCCCCTGCATGGCAACTTCCAGAAGGCACTCGCCGAAGGCAAGGTGCCGACCTGCCTGTTGATCCAGGCACTGCTGATTGAAGCCTTCGCCATCTCCGCGTATCACATCTATATCCCCGTTGCCGATCCCTTCGCCCGCAAGATCACCGAAGGGGTGGTGAAGGACGAGTACACCCACCTCAACTACGGCGAGGTCTGGCTCAAGGCCAACCTGGACAACTGCCGCGAAGAGCTTGAGGAGGCCAACCGCGAGAACCTGCCCCTGATCCGCCGGATGCTGGATCAGGTGGCCGGTGATGCAGCGGTGCTGCACATGGACAAAGAGGACCTGATCGAAGACTTCCTGATCGCCTACCAGGAAGCCCTGACCGAGATCGGTTTCAGCACCCGAGAAATCGCCCGCATGGCGGCTGCCGCCCTGGTTGGCTGAAGCCACCAGCCTGAACGAGCCGGCGCTGCCCTTTAATCAGGTGTCTTGGCCGGTGTCCCACCAGGAGAGCCCCTAGGAATGTTTGGTCTGATCGGTCACTCCAGCAGCTTTGCGCAGGCCCAGGAAAAGGCCCGCGACTTGGGGCTTGAGGAGATGGCCGAAGCGGACCTCCTCTCCTGGTGTTCGGCTCCTCCCCAGCTGCTGGAAACCTTTGAGGTCACCAGCAAAACCGGTGCAACCATCCAGGGGACCTACATCGACTCCTGCTTCGTGCCGGAGATGCTGAGTCGCTTCAAGACGGCGACCCGCAAGGTTCAGAACGCCATGGAACTGGCGCAGAAGAACGGCATCAACGTCACCGCCTTGGGCGGGTTCACCTCAATCATTTTCGAGAACTACGACCTCTCGAAGTTCCAGCAAATCCGGAACACCACCCTGGAGTGGGAGCGGTTCACCACCGGAAACACCCACACCGCTTGGGTGATCTGCCAACAGGTCGAAACCAATGCACCGCTGCTGGGCATTGATTTGAGCCAGGCCAAGGTGGCCGTGGTGGGCGCCACCGGTGACATTGGCAGTGCCGTGTGCCGCTGGCTCTCGCAGAAAACCGGTGTCGGCGAACTGCTGCTGGTAGCCCGTCAGCAACAACGCCTGACTGACCTGCAGGAGTCCCTGGGGGGCGGGCGGATCCTGACCCTCGAAGAGGCCCTACCTGAAGCCGATGTGGTGGTTTGGGTCGCGAGCCTTCCCCAAACCCTGACCATCGATCAGGGCAGTCTGCGGAAACCCTGCCTGATGATCGATGGCGGATATCCCAAGAACCTGGACGCCAAGGTGGCCGGCGAAGGGGTGCATGTGCTCAAGGGCGGCATCGTTGAGTTCTGGCAGGACATCAGCTGGCAGATGATGGAAGTCGTTGAGATGGAGAACCCCAAACGCCAGTTGTTTGCTTGCTTTGCCGAGGCAATGCTGCTGGAATTCGAGGGCATCCACACCAACTTCAGCTGGGGACGCAATCGCATCTCCATCGCGAACATGGAACTCATTGGTGAGGCTTCCCTGCGGCATGGGTTCCGCGCCATTGGCCTGAACCAATCCCCCACCAGCTCCGGCAACCCCGACCTTGAACTGGCCGCTGCCTAGGCCCTCCGGTTCAACGCCTGTCCCTTACACCCGCTGCCATGGCCCGTCGTCCCCTGCTCGACTTCGAGAAGCCCCTGGTGGAGCTGGAGGAGCAGATCGACCAAATCCGGCAGCTGGCCAAAGACTCTGAAGTCGATGTCAGCCAGCAGCTGCTTCAACTCGAGACCCTGGCGGCACGCCGTCGCGAGGAAATCTTCAGCAACCTGAGCCCCGCGCAGAAGATTCAGGTCGCCCGCCACCCCCAAAGGCCGAGCACCCTTGATTACATCCAGGTGCTGACCGATGAGTTCATCGAACTGCATGGGGACCGTCGTGGCAGCGACGACCAGGCCCTCGTTGGCGGCGTAGGCCGCATCGGAGACCAGGGTGTCGTGCTGCTCGGCCACCAGAAAGGTCGGGACACCAAAGAAAATGTCGCCCGCAATTTCGGAATGGCTTCGCCGGGGGGCTATCGCAAGGCGATGCGACTGATGGAGCACGCGGATCGTTTCCGGCTGCCCATCCTCAGCTTCATCGACACCCCTGGTGCCTACGCCGGTCTGCTGGCTGAAGAACAGGGACAGGGCGAAGCGATCGCCGTGAATCTGCGGGAGATGTTCAAACTGCGGGTACCGATCCTGGCGACGGTCATCGGTGAAGGCGGCTCCGGCGGAGCCCTGGGCATCGGCGTTGCTGACCGGCTGCTGATGTTCCAGCACAGCGTCTATACCGTGGCTAGCCCCGAGGCCTGCGCCTCAATCCTCTGGCGTGATGCCGGCAAAGCGCCCGTGGCCGCCGAAGCACTGAAAATCACTGCGCCGGATCTGCTCAAGCTCGGAATCATCGACGAAATCATTCCTGAGCCTTCTGGCGGCAACCACTGGGCCCCGCGCCAGGCGGCCGAGAACCTGAAGGCCGCGCTCCTACAGCAGCTGTCACCGCTGCTGGCCCTCAGCGAAGAGCAGCTCGTCGACCAGCGCTACGCCAAGTTCCGCCGCATGGGTCGCTTTCTGGAGTCCGGCGCCCAGGACGCGAGCCTGAGCTCTTAAGGTTTCCTTCGGTTTCCTTGGGGCCCCTCGGGCCCACGTGCGCCGTTGAGCACCTCCGCATCCGCCCAACCCCCCGTCGCCCTG
>JAAZUZ010000105.1 GCA_018623875.1 Synechococcus sp. HW_metabat.21 | reverse complement strand
CATCTGCACCGCCCAGGTTCTGCTGGCGGTGATGGCCAGCTTCTACGCGGTGCACCACGGTCCCGATGGCCTCAAGGCGATCGCTCGCCGCTTGGTGTTGCTGCGGGAGTTGCTGCGCCGCGGGCTGGACACCCTTGGGCACCCCGCCGAGCCGGCGCCCGGCTTGGACACCCTGCGGGTGCGCTGCGCCGATGGGGCGGAATTGATTGCTCGGGCGGCGGCAGAGGGCTTCAACCTGCGCCCCGAGAGTGACGGCTTTGCGATCAGCCTCGATGAGCTGAGCGACCGCGACGAGCTGCAACGGCTGCTCTCCGCCCTGGCGGTTCTGCCCCAAACGGCTCCGGATCTGACCCAGCTGGAGCATGCCCTGCTGCAGGAGACCCAGGGACAACCGATCGAAGAGCGGCTTTGGGGAACCCTGGTGCCCCGCCGCAGCCGCTCCTGGCTGCAGCAGCCGGTCTTCCACCGCTACCGGAGCGAGACCGAGCTGCTGCGCTACATCCAGCGGCTGGTCTCCAAGGACTTCTCCTTGGTCCACGGGATGATCCCGCTCGGCAGCTGCACGATGAAGCTCAATGCGGCGGCGGAGCTGCTGCCGGTGAGTTGGCCGGGGTTCGCCGGTTTGCATCCCTTCGCGCCAGCACACCAGAGCGCGGGGTATCGCCGCCTGGTGGCGGACCTTGAGCACTGGCTGGCGGCGATTACCGGTTTTGCTGGGGTCTCCCTGCAGCCCAACGCGGGCTCCCAAGGGGAATACGCCGGACTGCTGGTGATCCGCGCTTATCACCGCAGCCGCGGCGACGCGCAGCGCCGCGTCTGCTTGATCCCCACCAGCGCCCATGGCACCAACCCCGCCAGTGCCGTCATGGCGGGCTTAAAGGTCGTGGCCGTGGCCTGCGACGACCAGGGGAATATCGACCGGTCGGACCTGCAGGCCAAGGTTGAAGCCCACCGGGATGAGCTGGCGGCCTTGATGGTCACCTACCCCTCCACCCACGGGGTGTTCGAAGAGGGGATCCGCGAGATCTGCGCGTTGGTGCATGCGCACGGCGGTCAGGTCTACCTCGATGGCGCCAACCTCAATGCCCAAGTGGGCCTGGCCAAGCCCGGCGCCTATGGCGCCGACGTGTGCCACCTCAACCTGCACAAGACCTTCTGCATCCCCCACGGCGGTGGCGGCCCGGGCGTGGGGCCGATCGCCGTGGCGTCGCACCTGGTGCCCTTCCTGCCTGGCCATCCCGCCGCGGAGGCCTGTGGGGGCGATCAGGCCATCGGTCCGATCAGCGCGGCCCCCTGGGGCAGCGCCAGCATTCTTCCGATCAGTTGGATGTACATCCGGATGATGGGCGGGGCGGGCCTGCGCCAAGCCAGTGCGGTCTCCCTGCTGGCTGCCAACTGGCTGGCCCATCAACTGGAGGATCACTTCCCGGTGCTCTATCGCGGTCAATCGGGACGGGTGGCCCACGAGTGCATCTTTGATTTACGGCCGCTGAAGCGCAGCGCCGGCTTGGAAGTGGATGACCTCGCCAAGCGCTTGATGGACTACGGCTTCCATGCCCCCACGGTCAGTTGGCCGGTGGCCGGCACGGTGATGGTGGAGCCCACGGAAAGCGAGGGGTTGGCCGAGCTGCAGCGCTTCTGTGACGCGATGGCTGCGATCCGCGCTGAGGCCGCGGCGATTGAGTCGGGAACGATGGATCCTGAGAACAATCCCCTCAAACGTGCACCCCATACGTTGTCAGCGGTGACGGCGGATGTTTGGGACCGTCCCTATAGCCGTCAGCAGGCTGCTTACCCCCAGGGAGAGGAGGCACAGCAGGGCAAGCTTTGGCCGGCGGTGGCCCGCATTGACAACGCCTTCGGTGATCGCAACTTGGTTTGTACCTGCCCTTCTGTTGAGGAAATGGCCGTTTCATCGCCAACGACGGCTTGATTTGGGTTTAAATGCTCTTGCAAAGGGAAAAGTGCAGAATTTCTTTCTGCTAGTTCCCTTGATTTCCCACCAATATCTGCTGCAACTGCAGGCATCGCTGTAGTTCAAGGGGGCCCATGAGCGACGAGACCAAAATCACCACCCTCGACGACCAACAGGGTGTGAAGCTCCCCTCCCTGCAGGGCAGCCTCGATCAAGCAGCGATGACCGGACAGACCCTGCGGGTTGAAGGCACAAACGTGGTTCGCGTTCCCTTCGGCGTTCGCCGCCCCCGCCGCGCCCGTCCGGCCCGCCCGGATCATTGGGCCACCGTGGTGCTGCCCTTCCAGGCTGGTGGCTCCACTCCGCCCCCGCCGCAGGCCGCCTAGTTGGCCTGCTGGCCAAGGCGCCAGTCAATTAAGGCTTTGACGTCTTCCACGGAGCTGGCCGGTGCGCGAAAGGGCAGCAGCTTCATGGGGCTGCGCTCAGGCCTGACCATCCAAGAGAGATCCTTCTGCGGGATCAGGACGAAGCCGCGATAGCGAACGATCCAGCGCTGTGAGGTTGGACTGGGGTTGGTGAGCGCTCCCATCCAGTGGCTGTGAGGTCAATGCATTTCAGCCCTTGTGGGGCTGAGCTCCCCTGATTTCAGGTTTTCTTCCGCTGCAGATCACGAGATCTTGCAGGTCGCTCAATAGTTGGCACCGCTACGGCGCTGGTGGACGGCGGTGGTCGCTTCTCCATCCAGCAGGGCGCCGGATCCCACTTGGGCGTAGATCAGCCAGTGGTCGCCGCACTCCATGCGCTGTTTGACGCTGCACTCCAACCAGGCCAGGGCTTCAGGGAGGATCGGCTGAGCGCTGGGGCTCTCCTCGAGGTCCAGCCCCGAGAAGCGGTCGGCACCGGGGGCAAAGGGCTGGAGGAACTGCTTCATCGGTCCGCTCTCACGGCCGGAGGCCAGAACGTTGAGGGCGAAGGAGTCGCCGACGTGCAGCAGGGCTTCCACGGCCCTGTCCTTGGCAACGGCCACGGTCAGGCCCGGTGGGGTGAAGCTCGCCTGGCTGACCCAGCTGGCCACCATGGCGCCGCTGAGTTGGCTCTCGCCACTGCCTTTGCGGGTGGTGAGCACGCAGAGGGAACCGACGACCCGACCAAGGGCGAGGACGGCGGGGTTGCTGCGGCTTTCGCTGAGGCCGCCACTGCTGGCGCTGCGGCGTTGGGCCTTGCGTTGGGCCGTGATCAGGCTGCGGCCGAGGCCGGTTCCGGTTTCCTCGAGGGTTTTGATCGTGGAGGCATCGGGGCTGAACTTCACCCGGATCGGCTCAAAGGCGAACGTGAAGCCGCCGTCCCGCAGCTTGCTCTCCAGCAGATCGATCGCCTCACCGCTCCAGCCGAAGCTGCCGAAGACGCCAACGGGTTTGGAGCGGTCTCCTTCGGCGAGCACCGTGCCGAGGGCCGAGACGATCGGCGTTGGGGCATGGCCCCCCAGGGTCGGTGAGCCGATCAGCAACGCATCGCAACTGCGGATCGTCTCCAACAGTTTTTCGGCGGGGGTGAACTCGCAGTTGACGCTCTCGACCCGGACGCCGGTGCGGGAGACCCCTTGGGCGAGGGCGTCGGCGATGGCTGCGGTGTTGCCGTAGGCGCTGGCGAAGAGCAGGGCCACCGAGAGGCTGGAGCGCTCCTGGGATTCACCCCAGCGGCGGTAGTCCACCAGCAGGCTGCGCCAGCTTTCGGCGATGGCCGGGCCATGGCCGGGGGCGATGCAACGGATGGAGAGCTCATCGAGGCGGTTGAGCACCGCTTCGACCTGACGGGCCATGGGCGCCATCAGGCAGTCATAGAAGTAACGCCGGTCTTCCTCGGTGCTGCTGCGGTTCGCTTCCGCCCAGTCCTGGCTGCAGAGGTGGGCGGAGAAGAACTTGCCGCTCATCAGGAGACCCGTGGTCTCCTCGAAGGCCATCAGGGCACCGGGCCAGCGCGGGGTTGGCGCGGAGAGCAGGTTGATTGTGTAGCCGTCGGACCGCTCGATGCTGTCCTCGCCCCGCACCACGGTGAGGGGCGGGAGCGGCGGCAGGGCCGGGGGTTCCGCTTCGCCGGCGGGCGTCGGTTTCCGCTGGGCCCAGAGGTCTTCCAGCAGCTTGGCGCCGGGGTTGGAGGCGATCAGCCGAAGCTTGTCCCAACGCCGGGCCAGCTCATGCAGGAGGGCAATTCGGTTGGGGTTGACGTGGCTGACGACCACCTGCAGTTCGGTGCTGCTGGGCACCAGGGCTTCGAGTTGCTCGAGGTAGGGCTCGGCGAAGGAAGCGCCAGGAGGGTGCACCAAGAGCGCGGCGGCGCTGCCGATCTGCTCATCCTCGCCACTGCCTGGGAGGAACAGAAAGCTGTTGGCCGTCGTGCCGCGCTCCAGGCCGTACTCGACCTCAAAACGCAGGCGCGTGGGGCTGAGGCCCCGCAGGCAGACCAGACCCGGCTCAACCGGCAGCTGGATGACCTGCCGTTCTGCTGTGGCGCTCGCCATCAGTAGTGGTTCCCCACTTTGCGGTGGTGAACGGCCGTGCGGGCCTCGGTGTCCGAGACATTGCCCTGCTCCACCTCGCCGTAGATGATCCAGTGGTCTGGGCCCTCCATCCGCTGGCTGACGCGGCAGCCGAGGAAGGCCAGGGCATCGCCGAGAACCGGGCCGCCATTGGCGACGCCCTCAAGGGTGCTGACGCCGGCGAAGCGATCCGCCCCCGGCGGGAAGCGCTTGAGGAAGTGCCGCATCAGGTCCTGGTAGTTGTCCTCCCGCAGGATGTTGAGCACGAAGCGATCGCCCACTTGCAGCAGGGCTTCGATGGCCCGGTCCTTGGCGACGGCCACGGTGATGCCCGGGGGATCAAAGCTGGCCTGGCTGACCCAGCTGGCGACCATCGCGGAGGCGCGTTCCTCCTGGCGGGCGGTCACCACGTAGAGGCCTCCAGAGAGACGGCCTAGGGCTTTATCGAGATCGCCATCGAGGGACTTCATGGCCGCGATGGTCTTGGCCCGGGTCAGGAGTTGACCGAGGTCGGTGCCGGCTTCTTCGCAGCGCTGGTAGTCGTTGCCATCGGGCACCTGCCGCACCCGCAGGGGCTCGAAGGCCTCCTTCTGGCCCATGCTGCGCAGCTGCGTGGCGACCGCGTCAATCGGCTCGTCGTTGCCGCCGTAGGCGTCGTAGCTGCCGATCCACTGTTTGGGTTTCAGGGCCGCCAGCAGGGTGCCGATTGAGGCCTGGAGTTCGGGGTCAGGATTGGCGGGCCAGGTCGGAACGACAACGGCGCTCGCTTCACCAATCAAGGCGCTCAGTTCCTGCGCATCGGTGGCCCGCAGATCCACCAGTTGCACCTGGGCTTCCGCTTTGCCGATGCCCCGGGCGATGGCCTGGCTGAGGCGGTCGCAGAAGCCGTATTGACTCAGGTAGCAAACGGCGGCATAGGCCTCACCCTTGCTGCGGTCGCTGCTCCAGTCCTTGTAGTCCCCCATCCAGAGGTTGAGGTGGTGACGCAGCAGCGGGCCATGGCCGGTGGCGATCGTGTTGATCGTGCCCTCGAGGCCATCCATGCGCTTCATCGCCTGGAGGACGCTGCGGGCGTTGGGGCCCATCAGGCAGTCGTAATAGAAGCGGAAGTCCGGAGCGAGGGCGCCGGGGTCCACATCGAAGGTGTCCTCCGAGCAGTAGTGCATCCCGAAGGCATCGCAGGTGTAGAGGATCCCGGTGCCGTGGTCGAAGGAAAAGATCGTGTCCGGCCAGTGCAGGTTGGGGGCACTGAGGAACTCGAAGCGGTGCTGGATGCCGCTCTCGGGGTTGGTGCCTAGGTCGAGTTCATCGCCGCTTTTGACCGCGCGGCTTTTGAAGGGGCGATGCACCTGGTTTTCCAGGAACTGAATCGCAACCTTGGAGCCCACGACTTCAATGTCGGGGT
>JAAZUZ010000104.1 GCA_018623875.1 Synechococcus sp. HW_metabat.21 | reverse complement strand
GAGGAGGAGACCATGGCTGATCAACGCCACCTCGAATCAGGCAGCTGCGAACGCCGGACCTGCTTGAAATGGCAGCCCTCCGGTGAGCTCTCCCAGCATGACTTCGCCAATCTGATGGAGCTCCTGCTTGTGGCAGACCAGGAGCTTCACGCCGATGATCACTGCGATCTCAAGAGCGCTTGATCAGAGCAGGGCAACGGGTTGCTGCTGCTCGCTGGCGCGGGCCAGGTCTTCGCTGAGGACCAGGAGCGCAATGCCCATTAGGGCAAGGGCGGTGCCGCGGTCTTCCGTGCTGCAGTTCTCGATGAGCCGGGCCGTTTCGAGGTGTTGGCTCCAACTCAGCTGCATGCGACTGCATCAACCAGACCCTGACTATCGATGGAGTGACTGGGCCTGTGTGGCCCTGATTACAACCTGAAACACTGACAATCCAGTGGCTCGGTAGCTCTGGTTACGTCTTGCCTGGTTCAAGCCGATACGTTTCGATTGCTCATCGGTTGAAGGCGCGATGTCCAACTCGATTGAACTCACCGTTGGCCAGCAGTTTGAAATGGAGCGGTTTAATCGCGCTCTCGATGCCACAACAGATCCTGATCAATTACGTAGCCTGGCGAAGCAGTTGATGCAGGCTTGGCAGACGCAGAAAGCAGCGACCAAGTGGGTTGTTGAGCAGCAGAGTGGCCGCTGCGACTAGGCGAGCCAGTCGAGGGGGAGTGAAAAGGTCAGAACCCCGTGGGTGTTTGCGGTTGGCCCGGGAGTGACCGCAACGCAGGCGAGTTCGCGGTCATTCCAGGCTTCCCGTGATTTCGCCACAAAGGCTGCAGAATCACCAACGGACCAAACTGCGTGGCCCTTTTCTTCGCGCTCTTCTCTGTAGCGCTCGAAGATCTCCGTGAAGGCCTCTGCGTCAGAACTATCGAGAAATTCTGATAACGCCAGCTCGGGGTCGCTCTCTCGAGC
The DNA here is from genome assembly GCA_018623875.1 of Synechococcus sp. HW_metabat.21. Lineage (GTDB taxonomy): Bacteria > Cyanobacteriota > Cyanobacteriia > PCC-6307 > Cyanobiaceae > Vulcanococcus. Next base: position 4,936 of record JAAZUZ010000104.1, on the reverse strand, counting down.
CCGCTTCAAGAAGGACTGAAGCAATGGGCTATCGAGGGCGCTACTCGCCACGAGGATCGAATTAATCGTGCCCACATGGGTGGTCACCACCTGGGGTGCCGCGTTGCGGGCATCGATCACTGCACAAATGGTGGAGAGAGACCACTCCCTCTCGGCCTTGACCAGGTTGGCGGGGGCGCGCAGGAGTTGGCGCACATCGCCGACGAGGTTTTTGACGAACTGCTCGGAATCCCCCATCGCCCATCTCCCCTTTGGCTGACCGTAGCGATTGCGGAGGCTGGATGAAGCGACTAGGACTACTGGGCGCAGCCTTGATCTCGGCGGATGCTGGTTTTGAACATCACCAACGCCTCCAAGGTCGTGGCGGCCAAGACGAATCGCTTCTTTGAGGCGCTCACGCCCGACCGTCTCGATCAGAAGTTGGTCGAGGAGCAGGTGATGAAGGGCCTGATCGAGCAGCTCAGGGCCGAGGGCATTGAGGCCGAGGTGGCCCTCGTCGATGGCCTCGAGTTCGGCAGCAAAGGGGTGCTGGTCACCGAGCGCATCCGCACCAAACACCGCGAACGCATCTAGCGCCGTTGGCGCCACTGCCAGAAGGCGCGGATCAGCTTCCGGTGGGGTGGGGTGACATCCACCATCGGCCGCGGGGCTGCCTGTCGATAGAGGGTCTCGAAGAACGGCTCCAGCGGCGTTCCCTGGAACGGGTTGCGTTGTTGCGCGGCGGCCGCCTGTTCGGCCTCCTTGCGCAGCCGTCGCAGGGTTGGGATCAGCATCAGGCTGACCACCAGCGCCATCAGCAGCAGATAGGGCAGCAGGCTGGCCAGCCAGATCGTGGCGACGACCGCAGCAGCACCCTGCAGCAGGGCCGTGATCCAACGGGGGCGTTCTCGGCCAGGGAGCTGTTTCACAGGCGTCAGTCCTTGAGCACCGCGTGGAAGTCGCAGATTTTGCTCAGGCTGTCCTCGCCGCAAAAATCAATGGTGTTCCTCGAGCGCTCGAGTCGCAACTGGGAGGAGAGCACGCCGCTGGCAAGCAGTAAGGCCCAGAAGCTGAGGACCGCTGCTGTCCGAAGCAGATCCCCTGTCCTCCTCAAGACTTAGCTGCTCCCGGCATGGCCTTTGTGCTCGAGCACAACGGCAACTTCTCGGATCAACTCTCGCACTCCATAGAGAGCCAGAGCGCTCAAAATGCCTGCAACCAGTAGGGGCACGGCGTAGTCCATGGGGAATCGCGCGCGTTTTCCCTGTCTTATCTCCGGAATTTGTTTTTGGCGACGCCACCCTTCCCCCAGCCTCCAGCGCGGCCGGACTTTCCTCCCCCCGCGCGGCCGCCCCGGCCCGATTGCAGCAGGGATTGAAGCCGGCGCTGCTCGCCCTCATGGACCGGCCGCCATTGGCCCGGCGCCAGTCCCTCCAGGTTGAGGGGCGGGCCTCCGTCCATCAGGTCGATGGCCACCCGCAGCAGTCTCAGGGTGGGGAGCCCGACGGCCGCGGTCATCCGCCGCACTTGACGGTTGCGGCCCTCCCGCAGCTCCAGCTCCAACCAGCTCGTGGGGATGTTCTGGCGAACGCGAATGGGTGGATTCCGCTCGGGCCAGCCCGGGTCGGCGATCGCACGGGCGTGGGCCGGGAGGGTGCGTTGTCCCTGAATCGTTAGCCCAGTGCGCAGGGCCTCGAGGGCTTCGTCGCTGGGAAGGCCCTCCACCTGGCTCCAGTAACGGCGCCAGTGACCCCAGGCGGGGTCGGTCAGCCTCTGTTGCAGTCGCCCATTGCTGGTCAGCAGCAGTAGGCCTTCGCTGTCTGCATCGAGTCGTCCCGCGGCGTAGACCCCGGGAACGTCAATGTGATCGGACAGGCAGCCCCAGCGGCTCCCCTCCTCAGGGGTGAACTGACTGAGAACGCCGTAGGGCTTGTGAAAAAGAAGGGTCGTCAGAAGCCGGCGCGCTGCTCAGCTCAGGAAGCCTGGCGAGCCTTCCAGAGATTCACAACCCCAATCGAGATCATCAGCAGTCCGATGTCCATCGAAACGGGGGGGAGAACCATGCCGGCTGCCACAACAATCGTGAGCGGCGACCCTAGCGACACCTAAGCTGTGGGGAGCACTTGGGTTGGCCACTAGCAGCAGCGCATGATTGAGACCTCCGGCGTCATCGAGAAGGAACAGGGCAACGGGTTCTACCTGGTCACCCTCGAGCAGCCTGCTGGCCACCAATGCCTCTGCCGCGCCGCCGGCAAGCTGACCAAGTTCCGCATCAAATTGCTCGCAGGCGACAAGGTCCTGGTGGAGATCAGCCCCTACGACCTCAGCCGTGGCCGCATCACCTACCGCGAGCGCAATGCCAATGCCGGCCCCCGTCCGGGCGGCAACCGTCCCGGTGGTCCCCGCCGCCGCTGATCAGCCCTCAACCCCTGGCCTGCTGGCCAGGGGTTTTTTGTGGTCTCTGCTCCTTAGAGCAGGCTTTCGATGGCGGCCTTGAACTCGCTGCGCTGCTTCACCCCGCGGAACTGTTGCTTGAGCTCCTTGTTCAGGAAGATCTGAACGGTGGGAGTGCCGCTGACACCGGCCTGCTGGGCGATCTCCTGTTCCGCCTCGATGTCAATCTCGATGCCCTGGGCTTGCCCCCCCAGTTCATCCAGAACGCGCTTGAGCTGCGGTTTGAGCACGTGGCAGGGGCCGCAGGTGGGTGAGGTGTAGACGACCACCAGGGGGTTGGTGCTGTCGTGATAAAGCTTCCTCAGGGCAAAGCTTCCCTTCTGCCAGAGGGCATCTGGGCTGAAGTTGGCCTCATCGCTCACCGCGGTGCGCTTGGTTTCGCCCACCTCCGCCGGATCGACGGGCTCATGGCTGACGGTGACCGCGAGATCCTTTTCGGTCAGCCAACGCTCCGCAGCGAGTGCGGCTTGGCAACCGCTTCCGGCGGCCGTGATCCCCTGGCGCCATTCCGCGTCAGCGACGTCACCGGAGGCGTAGACGCCCTCGACGCTTGTCTCGGGACGTCCGGGCTCGGTGATCAGGTAGCCCTTGGCATCGGTGCTCAGCTGGTCGCGCACCAGCCGGGTGTTGGGGGTGTGGCCAATGGCATAGAACATTCCACGCACAGCCAGCTCTTCGCTGGGGCCGCCGCTCGTGTCCTTGAGCTGGATCGCCTCGAGCCAGTCCCCTCCAGTGCAGTCCGCGACCTGACGGTTCCAGTGCACCTCAACTTTGGGGTTGGCGAGCACCCGATCCGCCATGGCCTTGCTGGCCCGAAGCTTGTCGCTGCGCACGATCAGGTGGACGCGGCTGGCGTATTTGGTCAGGTAGACGGCCTCTTCGCAGGCGGAGTCACCGCCGCCGACGACCGCCAGCTCCACATCGCGGAATTGCGGGGTGGCGCCATCACAGATGGCGCAGGCACTGATGCCGGCGTTCCAAAAGCGCTGCTCACTGGGGAGGCCCAAGCGATTGGCGCTGGCCCCGGTGGCCAGGATCACGGCGTGGGCCTGGATGGTCTGCCCGTCGGCCTGAATCCGGAATGGCCGCTGGGAGAGGTCGATGGCATCGGCATCGGCTTCCACCAACCGGGTGCCCCAGCGCACCGCCTGGGCCTTGATCCGGTCCATGAGCTCTGGGCCGAGGATCCCGTCGGGGAAGCCAGGGAAGTTCTCGACGTGGGTGGTGGTCATCAGCTGACCGCCGGGAATTCCGCCGTCCTGGAAGCCCGTGATCACAACCGGGCTGAGGTTGGCGCGGGCGGCGTAGATCGCGGCGGTGTAACCGGCTGGACCGGAGCCAACGATGACGAGGTTTTCAACCGATCCGGGCGCGCCAGCGGCCATGACCTAAAGCGGAATGACTTCGCTTTAGTGTACGGGGGAGGGTTTTGGCCCGTGGAGTGAGCGGACAGGGCGGTTGCCCGAATCCCCTTGGCCAGAGGGAATAAAGGGATGGCCCTAAAGATTCTCTTTAGATTTCAAGCAGGCCGTCGGATTCGTTGCTGGTTTCGTTCTCCGAGCGGGTCTCGAAGTTGGGGACCATCAGGACCTGGTCCAGGATCAGTTCGGGTTGGTCATCAGCGCAGAGGATCCATTCCCGGAACTCCTCTGTCAGGGCATAGCTGTCTTCGTAGAGCTCGCGATCATCCAGGCAAGCAATGCGTGTGACAGCCCAGTTGGTTGCAACTGTGATGCGCCGTTGGGTTGAACCGTGCATGGTTCTCCGTGCGGTTGAGACCACGTTGGCGGTTGGAGTGCCGCTTCCTGTGGTTGATTCGCACAAATTCGCATTCAGTACCGAATAATCGATGTAGTCATTGATGCAATAAGAAGTCAGGCAGGCGCGGTCCCCGCATGCGGATGACCCCTCCGGCTCCGTCTTCGACGGCCTGCAGCGGCAGGGTCGCGCCGCGCAGTTGCCCGCTGGGTTCCTCGGGCGCCTCATTGGTCTTGGGCCGCAGCACGTAGGGCTCGCTGAGGGACCAGGTGCGGGCGTACTGCATCAGCAGTGGATCCGCCGGCGCAAACACATAAGAGGGGTGCCTCGGCACGGTTTCGGCGCTGGCCCGCTCCCCATTCATCCGCACGGCCCGGGTGATGGCCTGCACAAAGCGGGTGCGGGTCACGACGGTGGTCAGGTAGGCCACCACCCGCAGCCGGGGGGCGTCGAACCCCTCGGCGCACATGTCGATGCTGACGAGCCAGTCCGACTCTCCGGCCTTGAAGCGTTCCATGCGCTCAGCGGCCTCGGGATCCTGTGAATGGACGAGCTGAACGCGGTCCCCCTCCTCCTCCAGGAGCCCGCAGATCCTGCGGGCGTGGGCAATGTCGCGGGCCACCACCAGGCCGCCCGCTTCCGGGTGCTCTCGCCGCACGGCCTCCAGCCGTTTTCGGGCGTTCAGCAGCAGGCGTAGGGCGATGCTGCTGCTGTCCCCCAGGCGGATCGCCCGCCGCAGATTCCG
>JAAZUZ010000103.1 GCA_018623875.1 Synechococcus sp. HW_metabat.21 | reverse complement strand
TGGTCACCATCACGCTGCTGCCACCAATGGCGGCGGGCAGAGGCGAGACGGCCGCCACGATCGCAATCGCGGAGAGGCCCAAGCCGCTGCCGATCAGTCCGCCGAGGGTGGAGAGCACCAGTGCTTCAACAAGGAACTGACTGAGGACATCACTGCTACGGGCCCCGATCGCCTTGCGCAGTCCGATTTCTGAGGTCCGTTCACTGACCGAGACCAACATGATGTTCATGATCCCGATGCCACCCACGAGTAGCGAGATCGCGCCAATGGCCGCCAACATCAAGGTCAGACCGCCGGTAATCGTGCCCACGATCGACAGGGCATCTTTTTGAGAGCGAACCGCAAAGTCGTCCTCTCGAAGAATGTTGTGCCGCTGTCGAAGCAGGTTCGTGATCTGGAACTTGGCAGCGCCGGTGCTGGCCTCGTCAACGGCTTCCACGCTGATGAAGTTCAGGCTGACTCCATAGGTGGGATCTCGGCCGGAGAGCTTGCTGACCATCGTGGTCAACGGGATATAGGCGGCCTCGTCCTGGTTCTGTCCGAAGACGGCTCCCTTGGGAGCCATCACACCGATGACTTCAAATCCCTGGTTGCGAATGCGGATCCGTTGCCCGATGGCGGAGCCTGAGGGCAGCAGCTTCTGCTTGAGATCAGGGCCAATGACGACGACATTGCGGGCCCCGTCCATGTCCCGCTGGTCGATGAAGCGACCGCGGGCCACTTCAAAACGACGAACCGTCAGGAAGGCAGGGTTGATGCCGGAGACGGTGGCACTGGCACTTTTGGCTCCCGCCTGAAGAACGGCGCTCAGCGTGATCTGAGGAACGACCCGGCGGACACTCGGGACCTGCTCAGCAATGGCCTCCGCATCCTCGAGAACCAAGGTTTTTGGGAAGTCGATCCCACGGCGACGGCTGTCGTTGTTTCCCGGCACCACGAAGAGGACGTTGGCCCCCAGGGTGTTCAACTGCCCTTCGGCGAGGTTTTGGGCTCCGCGACCAACACCCACCAGGGTGATCACGGAGGCATTGCCGATGACGATGCCCAGCATCGTCAGCATCGAACGCAGACGATTGGCCTTCAGGGTGGCCAAGGCCATCCCGACGGTCTCGCGCATGGGCAGCTTGGCGGGCATTGGATTGGCCAGCTTTCGCCAGTTTTAAACGATGCTCGGGTTCAGCACGGTGCCCTTGCCCACGACGCTGACCTTGACCAGGTCGGTTGAGCCGCTGACGTCGGCAAAGGTGCCGGCGGTTTGGATCACCAGATCACCTTCCTTCAGCATCTTCGCCTCAGACGCCACTTCCATGGCGCGGTTGAAGGTTGCTGCGGCGTTGTCCATGTCGGAGACCAGCAAAGGGGTGACCCCCCAGACCAGTTGCAGCTGAGAGGCCACTTTGGTGTCGCTGGTGATGGCCAGGATCGGCGTGCTCGGGCGGAACTTGCTGACGTTGCGGGCGGTGGATCCGCTCTTGGTCAGCGGCAGGATGGCGGCGGCCTCCAGCTGGCTGGCAATGGAGCTGACCGCGTGGGAGATGGCGTTCGGCACCGTTGAGGCCAGTTGACCATCGCTGCTGCGGCTGGGGTAGTCCCGCTCAATGCGCCGGGCGATTTGGCTCATCGTTGCGACGGCCTCCACCGGGTAATCGCCCACGGCGCTCTCGTTGGAGAGCATCACGGCGTCGGTGCCATCAAGAATGGCGTTCGCGACGTCGCTGACCTCAGCGCGGGTCGGCCTTGGGCAGCTGACCATCGAGTCGAGCATCTGGGTCGCCGTGATCACGGGGATGCCCAGGGTGTTGCACTTGCGGATGAGCTCCTTTTGCAGCAAGGGCACCTCCTCAGCGGGCATCTCCACACCGAGGTCGCCGCGGGCCACCATGACGCCGTCGCACATCGGCAGCAGCGCATCCATCTGGTCGATGGCTTCAAACTTTTCGATCTTGGCGACCACCGGCGTGGTGTGGCCGTGGGAGCGGATCAGGGCCTTGATCTCCTCCATGTCGGAGGGATTGCGCACGAAGCTCAGGGCCACCCAATCGACGCCTTGGCTTAGGCCGAAGGCGAGGTCTTCCCGGTCCTTATCGGTTAGGGCACGGACGGAGAGTTGCACGTCCGGGAAGTTGACGCCCTTGTTGTTCGAGAGGACGCCACCAACGGTGACGGTGCAATGCAGGGTTTGGGTGGACTGCTCGACACGGTCGACGACCATCTCGACGCGGCCGTCGTCCAGCAGGATTCGGCTCCCGGAAACCACTTCATCCGCCAGCTTGTCGTAGGTGACGGTGGCGATGGTTTGGCAGCAATCGACGTCCCTCGACGTCAGGGTGAAGGGGTCGCCCTTGGCGACGGTGATCGGGCCATCCTTAAAGCGGCCCAGGCGAATCTTGGGGCCCTGGAGGTCCTGCAGGATTCCGATGTGAACCCCCATCTCGGCCGCCACTTGGCGGATCGTGGTGATGCGAGCTGCATGCTCACTGTGATCACCGTGGGAGAAGTTCAGGCGGAACGTGGAGGCACCGGCCTCGATCAGACGCCTGAGCTGTTCCGGAGATTCGGTCGCGGGACCAATGGTTGCCACGATCTTGGTGCGACGCGTGAGATCGGGCAGGGCCATTCGGGGCGCCAAAAGGGAGGGTCGACACTATCATCGAGGCCCTCCAGCGCTGTTGTACCAATGGATCTCAACGCCTATCAGCAGGGCGCCAGGCAGACAGCGCGCTATCCAAACGTCGGTGCGAACCCGATCTATCCGACCCTGGGGCTCTGTGGCGAGTCCGGCGAGGTGGCGGACAAGGTCAAAAAGGTGCTCCGGGATTCTGGCGGCGAATTCTCCGCTGAGGTGCGCGAGAGCTTGAAGTTGGAGCTGGGGGATGTCCTTTGGTACGTCGCGCAGCTGGCCAGCGAGTTGGACTTCAGCCTGGATGAGGTGGCCCAGGCCAATTTGGACAAGTTGGCCAGTCGTGCCGCCCGTAACGTGATTGCTGGCAGCGGCGACCACCGCTGAAAGCTGGAGCAGGGCCTGATGCAAATGCGTAGAGCGTTTTCAACCGGCTTCGGCCGTGCCTTGGCCGGCCTGGCCCTGGCTCTGGTTGTGCTCTTGGGGTCCGTGAACGGTGCGTGGGCCGCTGGTCTGACGGTTCATGACGTCAGCCTCGACCCCTGTCCGGCCGAGGACATTGGTGCTCAACCCCAGCTCAAGCGTCCGAGTGGGGCGAGCTGCTTTGTGCTGCGGGGCAGCGTTGAAAACCCCGGACGCAAAACAGTCTTCGACACCGACGTCTTCGCTCAAATTCTTGATGCCAGCGGCGAGCCGGTTCTGCAGAACCGGGCGCGGGTCGGCTCGATTGGTGACGTCGAACAGGGCACTTCAACGTTCGCGTTGCGTCTGGCCATCCCCGCGGGCACCCCGGGTCCGTTCACCTTCTCCAACGTGAAAGCAAGAGGCTTTAGTGCCCCCGTCCGTACTCGGGCGGGTGAATTTGATGATCTGCTCCCGTTGGAGCAGGCCGTTGCTGAAGCCGATCTGGCCTAGAAAAACGCGGGATAGAAGTAACCGCGGCTCTGCTCCAGAAGACTTTGGAGCAGTTGGAGGGCCAGGAAGGCGACGATCGCGGAGAGGTCCAGACCGCCCAGGGGGGGGATCAGGCCTCGGAAGACACTGAGGTACGGATCGGTGATGGCGCTCACGGTGGAGAGCACAGGGTTGCCCCAATCCAGGTTGGGGAACCAGCTGAGCAGCACCCGCACGAACAACACCAGCGTGTAGATCGAAAGTGTCTGGATCAGGACGCCGATCAAGTCGCCGAGGATGGACATGGCTACAGCTGCGTTGGGCTCACTCTATGGACTTGGAGCGGCTTAGGCGGCCTGCTCCCATTCCTCATCACTGAGGTCGGTGGCTTCAGCCACCGCGGCAGGCTCAGCGGCGGGAACAGCTTTGATCGCTTTGCGCTGGGCCACCAGCTCGTCGGTTTTGACCGAGAAGGTCCGATGAAACTTCTCGCTGAGGCTCAGCCAGAAGGAGCGGCCTTCGCTTTGGCGTTTGCGCTCAATGAAGTTCTGGGCCAGCAGTTCCTTGATGTGGTCGTAGGCCCCTGAACCGCGTAGGTCGACCAGATCGGACTGCAAAATCCGCTTCTTGATCGCGATCGTGGCCAGGGTGCGCAGGGCTGCCGTGGAGAGATCCACCGGCAACAGGTTTTGAACGAGGTCCCCTAGACCATCCCGCAATTGCAGGCTGTAGCGCTTGCCCTCTTGGCGGATCTCGAGGGCCGTGTCCCGGTGTGCGTAGTCGGCCATCAAGGTGATCAGCCCCACCTCGACTTCATCGCGGCTGGCTCCCGCAATCTCCGCCAGTTCCCCTTGGGTCATGGCTCGACCCTTGAGGTAGAGAATCGCCTCGAGCCGTGCGGGCAGAGAGAGGGAACTGCTGGCCGGTTGAAGCGTGATCGCCTCGGCGTCCGTGGGGGTCGGCTCCTGGGTTTCGCCTGTCATACCCCGTGCCGAAAAGCGCGTTGCTGGCAAGTTATCCCACGCTCAGGCTGCCGGCCAGCTCTCCAAGGAAGAGGCGGTAAGCCGGGTTGTTGGTCTCATCGGCGTACTGGTAACCAAGGCCATCCAGGAAGCCCTGCCAGTCGTTGAGTTCCGCCTCTGGCACCTGAACGCCCACGACGATTCGGCCGACATCAGCCCCGTGGTTGCGGTAGTGGAAGATGCTGATGTTCCAGTTCGGGTGCAGGCTGGTCAGGAAGCGCATCAGGGCACCGGGCCGCTCTGGGAACTCGAAGCGATAGAGCAGTTCCCGGCCCTGGCCGGCGGCCTCACCGATGCGACCCGGCAGCCGTCCTCCAACCATGTGGCGCAGGTGCAGCTTGGAGAGCTCGTCGTTGGAGAGGTCCAAGCACGGGAACCCAGCGTCCCGCAGGCTGTGGATCAGCTCTTCCTCGTCGGAGCTGCCACTGGTTTGGACCCCTACGAAGATGTGGGCGCGGCTGGGGTCGGCCAGGCGGTAACTGAATTCAGTCAGGCTGCGCTGCCCCAGCAGGGTGCAGAACTGGCGCAGGCTCCCGGCTTGCTCCGGGATTTCCACGGCCAACATCGCTTCGCGGTCTTCGCTGATCTCGGTGCGTTCGGCGACGAAACGCAGGCGATCGAAATTCATGTTGGCGCCGCAGGCTACGGCCACCAGGGTCTTCCCCTCGAGCTTCCGGCGAGCGATATCCGCTTTCATGCCGGCCACCGCCAAGGCGCCAGCTGGCTCAAGGATGGAGCGGGTGTCCTCAAAGACATCCTTGATGGCGGCGCAGATGGCGTCGTTGTCAACGGTGACCATGGCGTCAACGACCTCGCGGGCTAGCGCAAAGGTCTGCACCCCGACTTCGCGCACTGCGACACCGTCGGCAAAGAGACCCACCTGCTCGAGCTTCACCCGTTCCCCCAGGGCGAGCGAGCGGGTCATGGCATCCGCATCAACCGGTTCAACGCCGATGACTTCGACGTTGGGCCAGAGGCTCTTGACGTAGGCGCCCACACCCGCGATCAGACCGCCCCCACCAACGGCGATGTAGATCGCGTCGGGGGGATCAGAGCACTGCCTGAGGATTTCAAGGCCGATGGTTCCCTGGCCGGCGATCACCTCCGGGTCATCGAAGGGGTGGATAAAGGTCAGACCGCGTGCACTGGCCAGCCGATAGGCCTCAGCACAGGCGGCGTCGTAGGTATCGCCCTTCAGCACCACTTCTGCTCCGCGGGCTGCTACGGCCCGAATTTTCATCTCCGGCGTGGTCACCGGCATGACGATCACGGCCCGGCAACCGAGTCGCTGGGCCCCGAGAGCGAGCCCTTGGGCGTGGTTCCCGGCGCTAGCGGCGATGACGCCCCGTTCCAGCTCAGAAGGGCT
>JAAZUZ010000102.1 GCA_018623875.1 Synechococcus sp. HW_metabat.21 | reverse complement strand
CGTGACCTGACGGGCAATCAAACTTCAAAGGAACGCCCTTAGGCTGCGGCCCATGCTTACTGGAATCGGGCCGATTGCCCTGGTGCACGAGTGGTTCACCCCCCGGTCGGTCGGGGGCTCTGAGCTGGTGGTCCAGGAGTTGGATGGCCTCCTGCAGCAGCCCCAGCTCTTTGCCCTGGTGGATGGGGAGAGCCGTCGCCGTGGCAGTTGGCTGGCGGGTCGCTCGATCACGAGCTCCTTTGTGCAGCGCCTGCCCTTTGGCGTGAGCCATGTCCAGCAGTACTTGCCGCTGCTGCCGATGGCGATCGAGCAGCTCGATCTGACGGGCTACCCCCTGGTGATCAGCAGCAGTCACCTGGTGGCTAAGGGGGTGTTGACCGGTCCCGATCAATGCCATCTGAGCTATGTCCACACCCCCGTGCGTTACGCCTGGGATCAGATGCATGCCTACCTGCGCCAGTCCTCCCTGGCCCGGCGCGGCCTCGGTCCTTTGATTCGCGCGCAGTTGCATCAACTGCGCCAATGGGATGTGCTGAGCGGCCAGCGTCCGGATCAGTTGCTGGCGAATTCCCGTTTCACGGCCTCACGCATCCGCCGCTACTGGGGCCGGGAGTCCACCGTCGTTCATCCGCCGGTTGAGGTGGATCGCTTCCGTTGGGATCAGCCTCGCGATGACGTCTACCTCTGCCTCTGCCGGCTGGTGCCCTACAAGCGGGTGGACCTTGTCGTGGAGGCCTTCAACCGCACCGGTCTGCCCTTGGTGCTGATTGGTGATGGACCCGAGCGAGCACGGTTGCAGGCCATGGCCGCTCCCAACGTCCGGCTTCTGGGTCGCCTTCCCCAGGATGATGTCAACGCTTGGTTGAGCCGTTGCCGCGCCTACGTCTACGCGGGTCTTGAGGATTTCGGTATTGCCCCCGTGGAGGCGATGGCCGCCGGAGCTCCAGTGATTGCCTTGGGGCAGGGTGGATTGCTCGACACCGTGCGCTGCATCCAACGGGGCGATCGCCATCCCACCGGTTTGTTGTTCCCGGATCAAGAGGTCAGCTCACTGGTGGCGGCCCTGGAGACCTTTGAGCAGCAGCGGCTCTGGCAGCAACTCCCCGCCGAACGGCTGCGGCAATGGGCGGAAGGCTTCAGCCCTGCGCGCTTCCGCGCCCGCATGGAGGCGGTGATCGAACACAGCTGGAGCCGGCATCAACGGGCTCGCCAGGAACGCGGCCGCGCTTTGCCTGTGCCTATGGCTTGAGTGACCGCATTGGGGTGTCGCCTCGAACACTCGACTTCTTTAATGACAGCTGGAAACCAGCTCGATCCCCGCGCCGTTTGTCCGCCGTTGACTCGATTCCCGCTGAATCCACGGCCAGTTCCTGGCTGAGGGCTCAATCCAAGCGCGGACGCATCGTCAAACGCGTTGGTGACATCAGCTTTTCCCTGTTGGTTCTGATCCTGGGTTCGCCGTTGCTGCTGCTGCTGGCCCTGGTGGTCAAGCTGAGCTCCAAGGGATCCGTCTTTTATTGCCAGCGCCGCATCGGCCGCGGTTACCGGGGGTTTGGCTGCCTGAAGTTCCGCACGATGCGCAAGGACGCTGATCGTGTTTTGGCTGCCGTTCTGGCCTCCGACCCGGTGCTGCGGGCCGAGTTTGAGCGGGACTTCAAGCTCAAAAATGATCCGCGGATCACCCCCATTGGCCGTTTCCTGCGCCGCTCGAGCCTCGATGAGCTGCCGCAGTTCATCAACGTCCTCAAGGGCGAGATGAGCGTGGTGGGCCCCCGCCCGATCGTCTGGGATGAATTGGAGCGCTACGGCCGAACCATGGATGAGGTCCTAGCGGTCCGCCCCGGATTGACCGGCCTCTGGCAAGTCTCCGGCCGGAACAACTTGCCCTACGAGACCCGGGTCAAGCTCGATCTCTTCTACGCCCGCAACCGCAATTTTTGGTTGGATTTGGGCATCGTCCTCCGCACGATCGGTGTGGTGCTTCTACCGATGGACCGCGGCGCTTACTAGCAGGGCGAGCAGCAACCAGAGGACCTCAAGACGGCGACTCAACGCCAGCAGGCGTTCCACATCCTCCGGCTCCGGCAGTCGAGCACCAGCGGCGAGCAGCGGTTTCTCGGTGGTTTTGTCGGCGTAGCGATTCATGCCCCCCAGTTGAATTCCCAGGCATTGGGCATAAATCGCCTGGGACACCCCCGCATTGGGTGAGGGATCTGGCTTGCCCTCCAGCAGGGCGCGCCGCGCCAAGGGCAGAACCCGTCGGGCGGTGCTGACCTGCACGAGAGGCAAGCTGAGGGTGACGAGCCGGCAGGGCAACCAAACGAGCAGATCATCGAGCCTGGCCCCGGCGGTCCCCAGCCAACGCAGGGTTCCGCGGCGGTAGCCGAGCATCGAATCGAGGGTGCTCGCCGCCTTGAATCCCCAGGCCAGGGCCAACGGACCCGGCCCGCCATACGGCCAGAGCGCTGCTCCGATCAGCATCCAGAACAGTGGCGCGAAGAGCCCATCGATGGCGTTCTCGCTCGCGGTCTCCGCGGCGGCCCGCAGGATCTCTTGGCGGTTCAATGCCCGGGTATCGCGGCCCACGATCCAGCTCAAGGCTTGGCGCGCCGGATCGAGCTCGCTGGTGTTCTTGAGAGCCTCGAGGACGGCTTGCACCGCCTGCTCCAGGCTGCGTCCGGCTAAGGCGCTGGCCAGGGCGACCAACAGCAGGATGGCCCCCATCGGCCAAGGCCACTCCTGGCTGCGTTGCTCCAGCCACCAGCCGAATCCGCCGCTGCCCAGCACCAACAGCAGGGTGATCCCGCCCCCCGCAAGCCGCAGGCCGATGGGGGAGTCGCCGCAGCAGCGCTCCGCCAGCCGCCGCAGCTGCGTAATCCACCAGCCCATCACCACGACCGGGTGCAGGCACCAGCGCGGGTCCCCGATCCAGCGATCGAGTCCGGCGGCAGCCAGAACCAAGAAAAAGGGGTGGATCCCCGTGAAGGAATCCACCCCGCTCGCAAGCAACAAGGCCTAAATCAGGCGGCCTTCAGCCAGGAGAACATCGAACGCAGGCCCTTGCCGACGTGCTCGATCGGGTGCTGGCTGTCGCGGTCGCGGATCTTCTGCATCTCAGGCTTGCCGGCTTCGCATTCGGCCACGAAGTTGCGGGCGAAGGTGCCGTCCTGGATGTCACCCAGGATGCGCTTCATTTCGGCCTTGGTCTCGGCCGTGATCAGGCGAGGGCCGCTGACGTAGTCGCCGTACTCGGCGGTGTTGGAGATGGAGTCGCGCATGGCGGTCAGGCCGCCCTTGACCATCAGGTCAACGATCAGCTTCACCTCGTGCAGGCACTCGAAGTAGGCCAGCTCGGGCTGATAGCCGGCTTCCACGAGGGTCTCGAAGCCAGCCTTGACCAGCTCGGAGAGACCGCCGCAGAGCACGGCCTGCTCACCGAAGAGGTCGGTCTCGGTCTCTTCCTTGAAGTTGGTCTCCAGGATGCCGGCGCGGGTGCCGCCGACGCCCTTGGCGTAGGCCATGGCCAGGCCACGGGCGTTGCCGGAGGCGTCCTGGTGGATGGCGAACAGGGCAGGAACGCCCTGGCCGTTCTGGTACTCCCAGCGGACGGTGTGACCGGGGCCCTTCGGGGCGATCATCACGACGTCGACGTCGGCGGGGGGCTTGATCAGCTCGAAGCGGACGTTGAAGCCGTGGGCAAAGCTCAGGACCTTGCCGGCGCTGAGGTGGGGGGCGATTTCTGCGTCGTAGACGGCCTTCTGGGTCTCATCGGGCAGCAGCACCATGATCCAGTCCGCCTTGGCAGAAGCATCAGCAACGCTGAGCACTTCCAGGCCATCGGCCTTGGCCTTCTCGGCCGAGCGGCTGCCTTCGTAGAGGCCCACCACCACGTTCACACCGCTGTCCTTCAGGTTCAGGGCGTGGGCGTGGCCTTGGGAGCCGTAGCCAATGATGGCCACCGTTTTGCCGTTCAGCAGGCTGAGATCGGCGTCGGTGTCGTAATACAGCTTGGCCATCAGGGGCTCGGTTCAGCGCTAAGCAAGGGTCGAGCTTACGAAAGCGCCGGTCAGCTCCCTCAGGCTTCGCTGGGGTGGGCGATCACCCGGTCGATCAGGCCGTAGTTCATGGCCTCTTCGGCGCTCATGAAGTAGTCCCGGTCGGTGTCCTTCTCGATCTTCTCGACCGGTTGGCCCGTCATGCCCGCCATGTTGTTGTTGAGCATGTCCTTCATGCGCAGGATTTCCCGCGCCTCGATCTCAATGTCACTGGCCTGGCGTTGGCTGGTGCCGCCCAGGGGTTGGTGAATCATGATCCGGCTGTGGGGCAGGGCCAGACGCTTGCCCTTGGTGCCCGCGCCCAGCAGGAAGGCGCCCATGGATGCGGCCAGGCCCACGCAGATCGTCACCACGTCACTCTTGACGTACTGGATCGTGTCGTAGATCGCGAGTCCGGCGGTCACCGAGCCACCGGGGGAGTTGATGTACAGGTAGATCGGCTTGCTGTTGTCGTCGGAGTCGAGATACAGCATCTGCGCCACCAGGCTGTTGGCGATGGCGTCGTTGACCTCAGAGCCGAGGAAGAGGATGCGCTCCACACCGAGACGGGTGTAGATGTCGACCCAGCGCTCGTACTGGCTGCCGGGGAGGCGGTAGGGAACGCTCGGGGTACCGATGGGCATGGCTGGTCGGGTGAGTGAAAGTCGGGGAAAGAGGGATCAGCCGATGCCGCCGGGCACGGGTGAAGGAAGGTCTTTTTGGCTGGTCAGGACCCTGTCGATGAGGCCGTACTCCACCGCTTGTTCGGCAGTGAGGTAGGTCATCCGATCGGAGGCCTTGGAGAGTTCTTCGGTGCTCTTGCCGGTGTTGGCCGAGAGCATTTCGAGCATGGTGCGCTTGTTGTGCAGCACCTCTTTGGCCCGAATCTGAATGTCGCTGGCCTGGCCGCGGGCACCGCTGCGGGGCTGGTGCAGCACGATCGAGGCGTGGGGCAGGGCCGCGCGGTGCCCCTTGGTGCCGGCGCTGAGGATCATCGCCGCGGTCCCCATGGCCTGGCCGATGCAGATGGTGTGGACCGGGGGCTTCACGTAGCGGATGGTGTCCGCGATGGCGAAGGCTTCGGTCTCAAAGCCGATGGCATCACCCGAGTACCAGCTGGTGCCGGTGGAGTTGATGTAGAAGAAGATCGGCTTCTCGGGGTTGTCGAACTCCAGGTAGAGGAGTTGGGCAATGATCAGCTCCGTGACATCGATGCCCATCTGACGCTTGGCATCGTCGTCGCTGAAGAGGGGCAAACCCAGGTAGACGATCCGCTCCTTCAGCAAGAGGGAGGGAAGGTCAGGCGGTGGGGTGCGCATCACGGCTGAATCGCCGTAGTAGGGGGCTGACACCGACATCCGCGGATCCACTGCTGGCATGAAGCCGGAGCCTAGCGGGGGTTGGCGGGGTCCTGATCGCCTTTGCCGCCGCGTTTCCCGCTGGCCTTGCCGCGATTGCGTGCGTTGCTACCGCTTCCCTTGGGTGGAGTAGGCCCTGCACTCTCTTTTCCTTCCCAACCATCGCGCTTGGCGAAGACCATCCGCCCCGTGGGGGTCTGCAGGGCTCCAGTCACGGTGACCTGGAGGCGCTCGCCGCTTAGGCCGTGGCCGCCGTCGACCACCACCATCGTTCCGTCCTCGAGGTAGCCCACGCCTTGGTGGGATTCCTTGCCGTCGCGCACCACCTTGATGCTGAGTTCATCGCCGGGCTGCACCTCCGGGCGTAGCGCGATGACCAGTTCGCTGAGGTTCATCACCTTCAGCTCCTGCACTTCGCCCACCTTGGCGAGGTTGTAGTCGGCTGTGAGCAGGGTGCCGCCGGTGTCCGCCGTCAGCTTGAGCAGCTTGTCGTCGACCCCGTTGCCCTCGTAGCG
>JAAZUZ010000014.1 GCA_018623875.1 Synechococcus sp. HW_metabat.21 | reverse complement strand
TAAGCGTCGCCGATCGCTTGGATGTGCAGGTGTGCATCCACAGCGACACGCTGAACGAGGCGGGGTTTGTCGAAGACACGATTCGCGCCATCGGCGGCCGCACCATCCACACCTTCCACACCGAAGGGGCGGGCGGCGGCCATGCCCCGGACATCATCAAGATCTGCGGCGAAGCCAACGTCCTGCCGAGCAGTACGAACCCCACCCGTCCCTACACCCGCAACACGCTCGAGGAGCACCTCGACATGTTGATGGTGTGCCACCACCTCGATCCGAAGATCCCGGAGGACGTGGCTTTCGCCGAGTCACGCATCCGGCGCGAGACGATCGCCGCCGAGGACATCCTTCACGACATCGGCGCCTTCTCGATCATCGCCAGCGATTCCCAGGCCATGGGCCGCGTTGGCGAGGTGATCACCCGCACCTTTCAGACCGCCCACAAGATGAAGGTGCAGCGGGGTGCTCTCCCGGAGGACAGCAGCCGCAACGACAACACCCGCCTGAAGCGCTACATCGCCAAGACCACGATCAACCCCGCCATCGCCCATGGCTTGGATCAACAGGTCGGCTCCGTGGAGGTCGGCAAGCTCGCGGACCTGGTCCTGTGGAAACCCGGCTTCTTTGGCGTGAAACCGGAGCTCGTCATCAAAGGGGGCTCGATCGTCTGGGCCCAGATGGGCGACGCCAACGCCTCAATTCCCACCCCTGGACCGGTCCATGGACGGCCCATGTTCGCGGCCTTCGGCAAGGCGCTGGCCCCCAGTTGCCTCACCTTCGTGAGCCAAGCCGCACTGGATGGCGATCTGCCCCGAAAACTGGGGCTCGAGCGCCCCTGCGTTCCAGTGCTGAACACCCGCAGTGGCATCGGCAAGGCGGCGATGAAAAACAACACCGCCCTGCCCCAAGTGGAGGTCGACCCGCAGACCTACGAGGTCTTTGCCAACGGCGAACTGCTCAGCTGCGAACCCGCCGAGGTCCTACCCATGGCGCAGCGCTACTTCCTGCTCTAGTTGCAGCCCTGCACGGAGATCCGATAGGTGAAGCCGGTGGCGGCCTGATCACCGCTGGCGCCGATCTTGAAATTCACCTGGTTCACCGTTTTGCCCGGAACGGCCTGCACATCCCACTGGCGCCCCGTGCCGACATTCGGGGCATAGGAGTCATTCACCACGCGAAGATTCGAACCATCGGTGAATTTCAGATAGGCCTGGATCGGATAGGTCGCGCTGACCGAGGAATTGGCGGTGAAAAACAGCTTGTAGTGGCTGTAGGGCCGATTGACGAAGAAGTCCGTGTTCCAGTTCGGGCGACTGAAGGGCAAAGGACTCCCCAAGCTGATGGTCTTGGTGACGATGTTGCTCTCGCCATTGCCACCGACAGGCGTGAGGAACTGACAGGAGGCCAGTGCTGGCGAGGAGGCCATCAGGGCACTCCCGCTGATGAAGGCGGTGAGTCCAGCACGCAGGACAGCCGACATCGAAAGACAACGCTCACTGGTTTCGCTCTAGCCAGAGCTGACCAGGATGGAAAGCGAAACGCTGAGTCAGGGCGATGAGCGGCCTCACACGCAGCCTCGGCCTGCGCAGCCTGACCCTGGCTGTGGTGAGCGGGACCATCGGCTCGGGTTGGCTCTTTGCCCCCTTCTATGCCGCCCGCAGTGCCGGGGCCGCCAGCTTGATTGCCTGGCTGCTGGGCGGCGTCCTGTCCTTTGGCTTGGCGATGGTCTTCGCCGAACTGGGGGCCCTGGTGCCCAGTTCCGGCGCCCTGGCCCAAATCCCCATGCTCAGCCATGGACGCCTTGCGGGCTTCATTGGTGGCTGGTGCGCCTGGCTGGCCTACTTGGCGCTCCCCGCCATTGAGGTACTGGCCATGGTCCAGTACCTAGCCAGCGACCTTCCCTGGCTCACGCTCGATGGCGGCCAGGGCCAGGTGCTCAGTCCCTGGGGGCTGGGCTGCGCGGCCGTACTTCTGGTCTTGATGACCTGGGTCAACCTGGCGGGGGTTCAAACCCTGGCCCGCTGGATCGACACCCTGACCGGTTGGAAGTTGGTGGTCCCCCTGCTGATTTCCGCGGCGCTCATGCTGAGTTCCGCAGATTGGAGCAATCTCCTGGTGCCAGTCGGACCGCCCGCCCAGGGTGAAAGCTGGTTGCCAGGGGTCGTTCAGGCCATCAGTGGCGGCGGCATCCTCTTCAGCCTGCTCGGGTTTCGCACGGCCATGGATCTGGCGGGTGAAGCCCGAGACCCCCAACGGACCGTTCCCCTCGCCATGGGCTTGGGGCTGGGCCTGTCCATTGCGATCTATCTGGTGCTGCAGTTGGCGTTCTTGCTGGCAGTGCCCCACGGCAGCCTCAACGCGGGCTGGGGGTCGCTGCAGCTCGGCGCCCACGGCGGACCACTCGCCGCGATCGCACTGGGACTCGGACTCAGTTGGGTGGTGGGGCTGCTGCTGAGTGATGCCGTGATCTCCCCGGGAGCAACCGCCATGACCTATCTGGGGTTGTCGGGCCGGGTCGCCTGGATGATGGGCAGCCTTCGCCTGTTGCCCCGGCGGCTCGAGCACCTGAACCGGCAAGCCGTTCCAAGCACGGCTTTGCTCTTGAGCCTTGTGATCGGTGTCGGGATGCTGCTGCTGCGCCCCAGCTGGCAGCAGGTGGTGAGTTTTCTGACGGCCTGTCTGGTGATTGCGCTTGCCGTCGGACCCGTCAGCCTGCTGGCACTACGGCAACAGCTACCCGACGCCCAACGGGCCTTCGCCCTGCCTTGGGCCAGGGTCGTCTGCCCCCTCACCTTCGTGGTCTCCAGCTGCGCCGTCCTCTGGTGCGGACGCGGTGCCGTCGAAGCCGCGATGGCACTGATCCTGCTGCCAGCCCTGCTGTTCAGCGGAATCAACCATTGGCGCGGTCGACCTCTCGATGGAAGCCATGGCCGTTGGTGGTTTGTGTATCTACTGGGGTTGCTGTTGCTTGCCGAGCTGAGCGGCACCGGTCGGCCCATCCCTGGAGGAGAACTGAGCCAGGCGATCCTGGCCAGCGGGTTCGCCTTGGCGGTCTTCCCCATCGCGGTGGGCTCTCGACTGCCCCAGGCTTCGAGCGAGGCAAAGGTGCCGATCGCCTAGCAACGGCTGATTCATCGCCACGCGCTGACATTGGACACGACCGGGGATCACCGGTCCATGTCAAGAGCGCATCGCGATGGATGAGCAATTGAACTCACTAAAACTGAAAACCCACACGACATAAGGGGGAATCCCAAATAAAAACCAAAGCACTATTTCGATTGTGTTCTCAAGGCTCACGTTTGATTGCGTGGGGAAACAAACACAGAGTGCGATCCCATTCGCCGGTCTTAAAAATCTCTCAGTCAGCAGTCGGATTCATGGGCGACCATCTGCATCTCGTCGGACTCACCGGTGACGGCTGCCGGATCGCCCGCGATGGGGGCGGCGGCTACGTCGTGAACCACAACGACAGTGACGGCAACTGGGAGCGGGTCGCCAACCTGCCCGCGGCCTACGCCGTTTGCGAGCGCTTTAGCCAACGGGATGCACTCGGACTGCCCAACTGGCGCGCCGAGACTTGAGCCAACTCCAGCAAGCCTGATTAGCGTTCGTCCAAGACGTGGATGCTTGGGATGGCAGGCCTCTCCAGCAGCTGGGCGTTTCGATCGGGGCGATCTGAAGTGCAAAGCAAGAGCTTTTCCGCGCTCAAAGAACAGGCCTTAGTCCTCGACTTGACCCAGCGCTTAGCTGAGGCACAAATCGAGCGAGGGGATGCCGTTGCCAGTCAGGGGCTCTGGAATGAGATTGCTGCTCTCGAGATCGATCCGGAGCGGATCATTCACCTGCTCTACAACCGAGAACGACGCAGCACCCACGCGGCCCTCAGAGCAACGGACGATCAATGGATGAATGACCAGCAGCCAGAGATCCCCGCGCGGGGCTGGCGACTGAAGACGTTCAGCCTTTTTTGAGGGGAATCGGCATTTCCACCAGCGCCGGCTCAGGAGCGCAGCTCTCAATGCGCTGGCTGACGACCTCACCAATCACCACGATCGAGGGGGAAGCCAGCTCGGCCGCCTGAACCGCATCGGCCAATCCCCCCAAGGTGGACACCACGGCCTTCTGGCCGCGAACCGTTCCCTGCTGCACCGCGGCCGCTGGGGTGGTGGTTTCCAAACCACCAGCAATCAACTCCTCGCAAATGTGCGGAAGGTTGTGGAGGCCCATGTAGATCACCAGACCATCACTGCTGCGGGCCAAGCCGCGCCAATCGACGCCAGGCCGGCGTTTATCAATCTCCTCGTGGCCCGTGACAAAGGTGACGGAACTGCCCGCCCGGCGATGGGTCACAGGAATCCCCACGTAAGCCGGGGCGGCAATGCCAGCGGTCACACCGGGCACGACCTCCACGGCGACACCATGCCGCTCGAGATGGGCAGCCTCCTCACCGCCCCGGCCAAACAGAAAGGGATCACCACCCTTTAAGCGCACCACGCAGCGATGGCGCTTGGCCATCTCAACGAGCACCGCATTGGTGCTGGGCTGGGGCACGGAGTGGTGCCCACGGCGTTTGCCCACAAACTGCTGCTCAGCGCCCTCCGGCACCAAAGCCAACACTTCGCGAGGCACCAGGGAGTCATAAACAAGGGCATCGCACTGGCTCAGCAGGCGATGGGCCTTCACGGTCAGTAGGTCGGGGTCCCCAGGACCCGCCCCCACCAAATACACCTTGCCGGCAACGTCAGCGGTCATGGCAGATCAAGGAGGAGATTGAGCAAAAACTGACGGGTGGCGGGGCGCTCCAGCAGCGCCAAACAGGAGGATGCTTCGGTCTGCAGGTGAGCCGTCATCCGGTTGGGGGCCAGGGCCAGGGGCAATGCCGCCGCATCGCCTTCACCACTGCGATCTGCACTTAAGCAGGGCACACCCACGTACGCGCTCAAGGCCGCGAGATAGCGATCGGCCACCCCGGGACGGAGCGGATGGTGCAGAACCGCGGGGGCGGCCAATGCACGCAGATGTTCCAGCCAGGGCCCCCAAGCGCCCAAAAAGGGCAGGGCTTGAACACGATGTCCCTGGTCACGCAGGCGCTGACGAATGGCCGGGACGTCCGAGCGCACGTGACTGCCTGGCGTCAACAGCAGCGGCACCAACACCAGCGGGAGACCTTGGGGCAGATCCAGGGGATCCGCAGTCAAGGCCTGCATCCAAACGGGAGCCTGACGGGCCCGAGCCAGCTCGGAAACCAGGTCCACCAGAACCCCTGGGATCTGACCACCGGCATGACCGTGGACGACCAGCAACAAGGGGGAGCGCTGTCCAGCAACTGGCTTCGGTAGCAACGGCCACCGCCAGCACCCTGTCCGTGCTGATGGAGTCACGCCCATCGGATTCATCGCTTCACCATGCCATCCACTCGCCCCCTGCCCAGCTCCCGCCGGCGCCCCGCTTACGAGCGCCCCGCCTACGGACGAGCCGACTACGGACGAGCCGACTACGGAAGAGCCGACTACAACCGGCCCCGCTACCGCCCGATGCAGTCCACCCCGGACTGGAGGCGCGAGCTGGACGCCGACTTCGCCGCCATGGGCAAGGTCTGGCAGATGATTCGCAACGGTGCGACGCGAATGCTGGGCGAAATCGGGCGCCAATACTGAGTGGCCTGAGGCGGAAAGCGACACCATCAACCCGGAAGACGGGGCCCTCTCAGGTAGCCGTTGACACCCTTTTTGCCTCTGGTCAGGAACAACGTCGATCCGTAGCAACGGCGACACGGGAAGGCCCTAGGCGAATGATTTCATTCATCCCACTAGTCGTTCATTTCTTTGGAAACGGCTCAGTTGCTGACTCCCTCTGAACCGATTTCCCATGGTGGCCACGCCAGCTGTGTCCAACGCCTCTGACACCCCCAGCGCACTACCCAGCTGGCTCGAAGGCAAAAAGCTCAACAAGATTGAGCAGAACAAAGCAGCCAAAGACGGCCTGCTTGTTGGCAGTGAGATTGAAAAATTCGCCCAACTCGGTTGGGAAAACGTCGACGAAACCGACCTTCAGTTGCGCCTGAAGTGGTACGGCATGTTCTGGAGGCCCAAGACCCCGGGCCTGTTCATGATGCGCCTGCGAGTGCCCAACGGGGTGATCTCCGCCGAGCAGTTGCGGGTCGTCGGCAATGTCGTTGCCCGCTACGGAAGCAACGGCAGTGCCGACATCACGACGCGTCAAAACATTCAGATGCGCGGCATCCTCCTCGAGGACCTTCCCGAGATCCTGGGCCAGCTCAAGGCTGTCGGCCTGACCACGATTCAGTCGGCCTTCGACAACCCTCGGAACGTCACCGGCAACCCAATCGCCGGCATCGACCCCTTGGAGATTGTCGACACTCGGCCCTACACCCAGGAACTCGAGAACTTCCTCACCAGCAACCACCAAGGCAACCCGGAGTTCTCCAACCTGCCGCGTAAATGGAACACGGCCGTTGCCGGCGCGCGCGACAACTTCCTGCTCCACAACGACATCGCCTTCCACCCCGTCGAGAACAACGGTGAGATGGGTTTTGGCGTCTGGATTGGCGGCATCCTCTCTTCTCAGATGAATGCCTATGCCATCCCCTTGAACGCCTGGGTCAAGCCGGATCAGATCTGCGCGATCACCGAGGCCGTCATCAAGATCTGGCGCGACAACGGCGAACGGGACAAGCGTCCCAAGGGCCGCTTCCGTCTGTACCTCGACGAAGTGGGACTGGAAACGTTCAGATCCATGGTTGAAGAGCGCTTCGGACCCCTCACCCCCGATCCGGGCTCCGTCTTCGACGCCGAACCCCGCTCCCACTACGGCATCCACCCCCAAAAACAAGAGGACCTGCACTACGCCGGCGTCCATGTCCCCGTTGGTCGCCTGCGCGCCGAAGACTTCCAGGACATCGCCGCACTGGCCGAGCGCCATGGCGATGGTTCGGTCCGGCTCACGGAAGATCAGAACGTCATCTTCACCGGCATCGCCAGCGCCCAACTCCAGGCCTTTGAGGCCGAGCCGCTGCTGGAGCGCTTCAGCCTCCACCCCAGCCACATCGCCGCTGGAACCGTGAGCTGCACCGGCAACACCTATTGCAGCTTTGCCCTCACCAACACCAAAGATCAGGCCCTCGCGGCCGCTGAGGCCCTCGATCGCGAATTGGTTCTGCCGGAGGAGCTCAAGATCCACTGGACCGGCTGCCCGAACACCTGCGGCCAGGCCTACATGGGAGCCATCGGCCTCACCGGGACCAAAACCAAACAGCCCGACGGCGGCATGGGCGAGGGCTACAACCTCACCATTGGCGGTTCACAAGGTGCCAATCCACAGGTCGGAGAACTGCATCGAAAAGGCATTCCAGCCAGTGAGATCCAAGCGGTTCTCAAGGAAGTTCTGATTGAACAGTTCGGTGCGAAGCCCCGGTCGTAAATAACGGGGGTTGTCACCACAACCAAGCCTTCATCTTGACGCATTCAGGTGCTCCTTTCTTTTGAAGCCTGACTCAACTCGATGATGACTTGACCCACAACATGACTTCAACTTCAAAGCAAGCGAATCAGGACCTTTTCTCTCGCTTGATGAATTGGATCAGCAGCAGTGGCGATGACAAAGCCCCGGTCAACCGACCCAACGGCAATCAAGACATCGTCTCTCGCTTCATGAACCGCATCAGCGGTTAATCACACCACCCACCTGCAATCCCCGAGCGCACTTCGAGCGCGCATCCAACGCAATGGATTACGTCCTTCCAAATGAGCTCGTCGACGGCATGATTGCCGCCGGCGGCAAGAAATCGACGGTCAGCGTTAAAAACCTGCTGATCCGCGGCTTTTATTCCGGCGCCATCCTTGGCCTGGCAGTGATCTTGGCTCTCACGGTGGGCATCACCGTGAAGGCACCTTTCGTTGGCTCACTCCTCTTCCCCTTCGGTTTCGCCAGCATCGTGCTGTTCGGCATGGAGCTGGTGACGGGCAACTTTGCCCTGCTGCCGATGGCGACCTGGGCCGGCAAAAGCACCTGGGGGTCCACCTTCCGGAACTGGGCCTGGGTGTGGGTTGGCAACTGGCTTGGCACCGCCGTTGTCGCCGTGATCATGGCGATCAGCCTGACGAGCGGCACCATGGATGGCGCAGCTGACAACATCGGACCACCGATCTGGGATGCGGTTGCACAAAAGATCATGGCCCTCAACGTGATCAACGTTGAGAAGAAGTACGAGGCCCTGGGAAGCATGGGCTTCTTCCTCGCGTTCCTGCGCGGCCTGGTCGCGAACTGGCTGGTCTGCCTCGGCGTGACGATGGCCCTGGTGAGCAAGAGCGTCCCCGGCAAAATCCTGGCTTGCTGGCTCCCCATCACGGCCTTCCAATCGATGGGCATGGAGCACATCGTTGTGAATCAATTCCTGCACACCGCGGGGCCCATCCTTGGCTCTGGCGTTCCTTACACCAAGGTGATCTTCTGGAACTTCCTGCCAGTCACCCTCGGCAACATCGTGGGCGGAATGGTCTTCATCGGAATGCTCTTCTACAGCACCCATCGCACCAAGGTGAGCAACGTCCTGCCGACCGAGCACGACGAGAAGCTGGAGCGCGAATTGGCCGCCGAACTGGGAGCTCGCTGATCCATGGCCACTGCTGTCGCCCCTGTCTCGACCCTTCTGTCACCCCATGAGGAAGCGGCTTTAAGCGAGCGGCTAGGACGCTGGCGGCGACAGCCCCTTTCCCTGGAGGAACTCAGTGAGCTCCTGCCTCGGGTCTGTGATCCATCCCTCGCCCTCAGCCTCGCTGAGCGCTTGGGGATGGCCGGACCCGAGGCCATTTCATGGATTCTTCCCCTCTGCCAATCGCAGGGCATCACGAAACCGCTGATCCGCGCCCTCGGCATCTGTCATCACCCACAAGCCTGCGAGCAGCTCCTGACTTGGCTGCCACATGCCGGCGACCTGGAACCTGAGGTGCTCGAGGCCCTCGGCTGCTGGGGAAACCTGATCGATTTCGAGATCATCGAAGCAGCCCTGCGTGCACCCGGCCAAAGCCATCGCCTCGCCGGACTCACGCTGCTGACCTTCCGCAACCGGAGCCTTGATGCCAGCGCAATGCTCGAGCTGACGGCCCCCTTACTCCAAGATTTCCGCGCCGAGATCGTGATTGCGACGCTCAAGCTGCTGCAGCGCCGCAATGAGCCCACGGTTCTCGAAGCGATTAGCCGCTGCATCAGCATCGATGCCCTACCAGGCGTCGCCGAAACAGCCCTGCAAGCCCTGGGCTGTATCGGCAGCCTCGAGAGCTGCCAACACCTGATCACCCTCAGAAGCCAACTCGCCGGCACTCGGCTGGAGGACGCGCTGGAGCGGCAGCTCAAGGCCCAGGTCAGGCATCGCGCCTGGATTGAGCAAATGCTGGGCAATTAACGCTTCAGGCTCGCAAGTAAAGCCATCAAAAAAGCCCCCTTTCGGGGGCTTTTGCGTGGGGAGATCAACTCACCACTTTTTATAGGGAAGGAATTTGCCGCACATCGTCACCTTGACGCGGTCACCGGCGGGATCTTCGACTTTGTCGACATCCAGTGTGAAGTCGATGGCACTCATGATTCCGTCGCCAAACTTCTCTTGAATCACGTCCTTCAGGGGCATCCCGTAGACCTGCATGATCTCGTAAAAGCGATAGATCAGAGGATCGGTGGGGATCACGGGATCGAGACCACCCTTGGTCGGGAATGCCTGCAGGGCCTCAGTGATGGCGTGGTCAAGGCTCAACAGTTCAGCGAGCTTTTGAGCCTCTTCGGGCGATGCGGTGGACTGGCCGTAGAACAATGAAGCAATCCAAACCTCGTCGCGACCCAGTGCGGATTCCAGATCGGAAAAGCTCAGGCCTTTCGCCTTCTTGGCTGCCATCAATGTGGCGGTGATGGTGGCCGCAGAAGGAGCAGCCAACGAGGGCATGGATACAGGAGTAACCGTCATGGAGACAGGCCAATAGTGATGAGAGGAGTGAACAGAATGGAGCTCGATCTACCATCTGTTCGCTAACAAGATTCGCCGTAATTGCGCACGCGCTGCGCAGCCGTTGCTACGGAGCCAGGAACCACTTGGTAGCCGCTGTTACTGGAGTCGGCCCTGTCGAGGCAGAAAATCGGATCAGTGTTCTTCTGTCGGCATGACCATCGCCGCCCCCGTCGCCGACAGCACCTCCAACGGCCGCGCAACGTTCAAGGCCTATCTGCAAAAAGTGGGGAGTGGCGAGCACACCAGCAGTGGCCTGAGCCGGGAAGAGGCTGCCCATGCCCTCGAGCTCATGCTCGACGGAGAAGCCAGTCCAGCCCAAATTGGCGCTTTCCTCATCGCCCATCGCATCCGAAGACCCGAGCCCCAGGAGCTCACCGGGATGCTCGATGTGTACCGCCAGCGCGGCCCTCAACTCAGGACCGAGAAGCCAGCCATCAGTTTCGGGATGCCCTTCGACGGGCGAACGCGAACGGCCCCCATCTATCCCCTGACCGCCCTCGTGCTCTCCAGCGCCGGACTGCCCGTGGTCCTGCAAGGGGCGGACCGGATTCCGGTGAAATACGGCATCACCGCCATGGAGCTCTTCGCAGCCCTAGGGCTCCAGCTCGCTGGCCGCAGCGTTGCGTGGGTGCAAGAGAAGCTCCAGTGCTGCGATCTCGCCCTGGTGCACCAACCCGATCACCTACCCGACGCCGAATCCCTGATTCCCTATCGAGAGGATCTCGGCAAACGACCACCCCTCGCGAGCCTGGAACTGCTCTGGACTGCGCACCACGGCGAGCATCTCCTGGTCAGTGGCTTTGTGCACCCACCCACCGAAGCGCGGGCCTGGAAAGCACTTGAGCTGGCCGGCGAAACCAACGTGCTCACCGTCAAAGGCCTCGAAGGAAGCACCGATCTGCCCATCAGCCGGGCATGTGTGACCGGCAGGCCTCGCCCCGGGGACGAAGGACGCCAAATCCTCCACCCCAGAGACAACGGCTGCTACGGGGCTGATCCCCTTTGGGAAGGACTGGAGACCTGGAGTAGCCAAGCCGCAGCCGCCCTTGGCGGGCAAGGGGACCTGGCAACCGCACTCGTCTGGAATGCGGGCACCTACCTCTGGCAGGCGGGCCACGAAAGCAGCCACACCAATGGTCTGGAGCGTTGCAGGGAACTGCTCAGCTCAGGGGCCGTCATGACCCATCTCCAACGGCTCCGCCAGGAGATGGGTTGAGCGGCGAGCTCAGCGCTCGCCCAGGACTTGCCACATCGCGGCTTGACCCGCAATGACGGGCTGCACTGACGCAGGTGCAGCGGTCGAGACAGAAGCGCTACGGATGAGCTGAACGCCCAAGGAGGCCACAACAAAGGCCCCGAGGAAACCCGTGGCGATGGTCAGGGGATGGCGGCCCTGAGCCGCGATTCCAGTTTTGGTTGCCATGACGGCAGAAGGGATTCGACCCAACCACTATGGAGACGCCAGCCAGCCATCGCCAACTGAACCGGTCCAAAACGTTGTGGACGCCGCCGGCGCCATGGACCAAGCGGCTGCGCCGGCCAACAGACGATCGCTGCTCAGCCAGCCATGGGAACCACCCAGCAGAACCCCAAGGGCAACGGCAAGACGCATGACAGAGCGATGAGTTGAAAGGATTTTGAAGAGATCAACAGATGCATTTGGATGCCGTTGACACCAAACCGTTCACCCCACTGCCGGCAATCCACAGAAGCGTCAAAATCACTACCAGAACCCCGTCTGGCCGTGACCTCTGAGGCCCCCTCGGCAAACCATTGCTTTGACTTCGAGAGCGATTTCATCGGCAATTGGCGCTGCATTCCCCTCTGCGTGCGCCGCAAGCTGGATCTCTGTGGCGTCAAGCTCAAGCTCAACCACTGGCTGGCCCTGAACCAAACGCAACGGCAGAGCCTCGTCGATTGGGAGGACACGCCGGAGAGCCTCGATCGACTGCGCCAACACCTGCTGGCCTGCACCGAGTCCATGGCCGACGGTCAGGCCAAAACACTGCCGATCTCAACCGGGGAGGCCTGGCAGAACCCGCTCGAAATTCCGGCGCTTCTCACCGCCGCCGCCGAGACCCGCGGCCTCACCCTGGGGCCTGAGCAGTGGTCCGCCCTCAACGAGCTCGAGCGCTTCGCCCTCTGCAAGCTGGCGCGGCCGGGGCATGACCACCACAACCTGGAGGCGGCCTTCAGCGAAGTGCTGGCGTAAACCAGCGGCGCAACGCCTCGAGCCGTCCAGCCTCCTGCTCGAGCGGCTTCACCACCGAGACCGCTGGAGCAACGATCACGGCGCAGGCCTTGAGTTCCGGCTGCTTGGAGACCGGGCAGGCCTGATCGTGCATCAAGGTGTTGGCCTCACAGGCGTTCTCCTGGGTGAACCCCCAATGCATCGGCAGAAACACCGAGCCCCGGCGGATGCGATCGGTGACCTTCACCGTCGCCGTGATGTGTCCGCGGCGGGAGCTCACGGCGGCAAGCTCCCCATCCTTTAACTGCAGCTCCAAGGCATCTTGCGGATGCACCTCCAACAGAGGCTTCGGGTGCATGGTCTGCAACCGCTCGACCTTCCCCGTGCGGGTCATCGTGTGCCACTGACCGAGATACCGGCCCACGGTCAACACCAACGGATAGGTCTCACAGGGGGGCTCCGCCAAACCCATGGGTTGATCCGTGCAGAAGCGGGCACGGCCCGAAGGCGTTGCGAATTGATGGTCGCGGTAAAGCCGCTTCGCCTCAGTGCTGGCGGATGCCCCCGCCGGGAAAGGCCACTGCTGCGGGCCCGCCTCCTCCAACAAGGCGTGACTGAGGCCGGAGACATCACAGAGGCGGCCCGCCGTGAGCTGACTGAATTCCGCATACACCTCCGCGGCAGAGGCGTAGCTGAATTGCTCCTCAAAACCCAAACGACGGCCCACCTCAGCAAACACCTCCCAATCCGGACGGCTCTCGCCATGGCGGGGGCGGTAGGCCGGGCAGTAGGTCACCCGACGCTCCGAATTGGTCATGGCCCCGGCCTTTTCACTCCACTGGGCCGCAGGCAACAACAGGTGCGCGTAGTGGGACGTTTCGGTATCGGCGTAGGCGTCGCTGACCACCACCAAGGGGCAGCGCCCCATCGCAGCCTTGACCCGATCGAGGTCCGGCATGCTCACCAACGGGTTGGTGGCAGCCACCCACCACAGATCCAGCTCACCCCTCTCCATCGCCTCCACCTGCTGCCAGGCGGCCAAGCCGGGGGTCGCCGCGATGCGTCCGGCCGGGAACATCCAGGCCTGTTCAACCTCCTGGCGGTGCTCAGGGTTGGTCACCACGCGGTAGCCCGGCAGGAGATGGGCCAAGCCCCCGGCCTCGCGTCCACCCATGGCATTGGGCTGGCCCGTCAGGGAGAAGGGACCCGCACCCTCCTTGCCGATCTGAGCGGTCAACAGATGCAGGTTGATCAGACCACCCACCACAGCGGTGCCTTCGCGCCGTTGGTTGACCCCCATTGACCACAGGCTGAGCACCCGCTCACGGCGGTGGAAGAGCTCCGCCACCTCCCGCAGCCGCTTTTCTGGAATGTTGCAGAAGCGAGCGACCTTGCGCGGCGTCCAGCGGGCCGCCAAATCAAAAAAGGCCTTGTAGTTCTCGGTGTGATCGTCAATGAACGCCGGATCCTGACCGTTCTCGCGGAGAACCAGATGGGCCAGGCCGTGGAGCAACGCCAGATCCGTGCCAGGAGCGATGGGCAGATGCACATCCGCAGCCTTCGCGGTCTCCGTTAAGCGGGGATCGACAACGACGATCTTCACGCTGCCGGGATTGCGCTTTTTGCGTTTCAAGAGGCGCTGAAACAGCACCGGGTGGCATTCCGCGGTGTTGGTCCCGATCAGGAAGGCCACCGTGCAGTGGTCCAAATCCTCGTAACAGGCGGGCGGACCATCGGAGCCCAGGCTGCGGGTGTAGCCCGCGACCGCGGAGCTCATGCACAGGCGGGAGTTGGCATCGAAGTTGTTCGTGCCCAAGGCACCTTTCAACAACTTCTGGGCCAGGTAGTAGTCCTCGGTGTGGAACTGGCCTGATCCATACATCGCAATCGCATCGGGGCCCTTGGTGGCCAAGGTGCTGCGGATGCGGCCCACCAGCAGGTCCATCGCCTGCTCCCAAGTGATGGGTTGAAACGGGTCGTTCAGGCTGGCGCGGTAGAGGGGCTCGCGAAGCCGCCCCCGGCCCAAGGTCTCGCCAACGGTCGCGCCCTTGATGCAGACCTGGCCCAGGCTCGAGGGGTGCTGCCGGTCACCCCGAGCCGTCCACATGGGATTGCCCTCGGCATCACGCTTGACCGCCTGGCCGGGCAAGGCCGGTGGAATCAGTTCAAGACCACAGCCCACACCGCAGTAGGGGCATTGGCTGCGCACGTTGCCGGAGGCCATCACCACAACCGAAACAGCGTCAAAAGAAAAAAGGGCGGCTCAGCATGGCCGCCCCAAACAGACCCCTGGATTGGGGTGGATCAAGCGTTGACGAGGATCTTCTCGTCGGCGTGTTCTTCAGAGAAGGAACCCTTGGGCTCCTTGAGGAAGAAGAAGCAGAGGAAAGCGACGATCAATCCAGCAATCCCGAGGATCTGGAAGAAGGCGCTGTTGGAGGAGGCAATGATCTCGGCAGAGGGTTCTTTGCCACCACCCATCCACATCGGCAGCAGGCTGAAGATGGTGAGGTAAGTCACTGCACCGACGTTGCCGTAGGCGCCGACCAAACCTGCGATCTGACCGGTCACCCGCTTCTTCACCAGGGGCACCAGAGCGAAGGTGGCGCCTTCACCGGCCTGGACGAAGAACGAGGCGAGCATCGTGATCAACACCGCGACGGTGATGCCCAAGGAGCCAGAGAAGGTACCGGGCTTGATCATGCTCATGATCAAGTAGCCAATACCCAGGCCACCGGTGAGGAAGGCCATGGTGTTTTTGCGGCTGCCGAGCTTGTCGGAAATCAGGCCGCCACCAGGGCGAGCAACCAAGTTCACGAAAGCAAAACAGGACGCCAGGATGCCGGCAGTGGCCTTCGGCAGATCAAACGTGGTCTCGAAGAACGTAGGCAGCATGGAGACAACGGCCAGCTCAGATCCGAAGTTCACGATGTAGGTGAGCTCCAGAATGGCGACCTGCTTGAACTCGTAGCGGTCTTCCTTGGGGTACTGCTTGACCCCATTGATCAGGTCACGGTTGGTGCGG
This sequence comes from Synechococcus sp. HW_metabat.21, assembly GCA_018623875.1. Lineage (GTDB taxonomy): Bacteria > Cyanobacteriota > Cyanobacteriia > PCC-6307 > Cyanobiaceae > Vulcanococcus. The sequence goes on along the minus strand of JAAZUZ010000014.1, from coordinate 3,462 downwards.
ATGATGCCCCAGGTCTGGAAACCGAACCAAACCAGAACAGCGAGAAGCGCTAAGGGGTAGGTGCCGGCATTCAAGAAGCCAACCTTTTGCAAGCGCCAGCAGAGCACACAGAGAATGGCCGCGAAGGGAACATTCATGCCCAGCAGACCCCAGAAGTCCCGCATGGAGGTGACTTCAAGACCGGCAGACTTTGCAGGCTTTTGGTAGGTCTTTCCGGGGGGAGTGTCGGTGACGTTAAAGAAGTAGATCACTCCATAGACGGCAGAAATAATGCCGGTCAGAGCAATCGCTCCACGCCAATTCAAGATGGCGCCAGTGGGCAGCTCGAAGCCGCCAGAGAAGGAGAGGAAGCCAGCCAGGGCAACCAGAGTCAGCGCAGAGAAGGCCGAGCCGAAATTGCCCCAACCGCCGTAGATACCTTCAGCCAGGCCGATCTCTTTGGGCGGGAACCACTCAGCCACCATGCGGATACCGATCACAAAGCCGGCACCAACGATGGAGAGCAGCAGGCGAGCAACCACCAGCTGGTTGAAGTCCTGCGCCGATGCAAACAGCAGACAGGGGATAACCGAGAAAACAAGGATGCCCGAGTAGGTCTTACGGGGACCGAACTTGTCCAGCAGCATGCCAATGAGCACGCGAGCGGGAATGGTGAGAGCAACGTTGCAGATCGCAACGGTACGAATTTGACCAAGGTCAAGGCCAAGATCGGCCTTAACCGTTGTTGCTAACGGAGCAAGGTTGAACCAGACGACAAACGTCAGGAAGAAGGCGAACCAGGTGAGATGAAGAGTGCGATATCTCCCCTGGAGCGACCAAAGATCGCTAAGCATGGAGGACAGGGACAGTGGAATGAGCCCAGGCCTTCAAAAAAGCAGCGACCAGGGGGACAGCGCATCAAGCGCTGAAAAGATTGGACCACTCGCCACCCCTTGGCTCGGGTAACGACAGTTACCAAAGAGCAACTCGAGCGCAGATCAGGGCACGCTCTAATAACAGGAATTAATGGCGCTTATCACTTGTCGCCACGGCGACAATTGGGAGCCGTTTTGTAGCAACAGCGACGATTCAAGAGGTTCCTGGGGAACCATCGTGCCCAGATGACTCCGATGCGGCTCCAGGGAGCAGTGCTCTGCGGCGGCGCCAGCCGGCGGATGGGCCAGGACAAAGCAGCCCTTCCCCACCCCAGCGGCGGGAGCTGGCTGTCCCATGCCGCTGCACTCTTGAGTCAGGTCTGCCCCTCCGTGGCGGTCTGCAGCCAACACAGCCGCCATGCCGACCTCATCACCGGACTCGAGCGCGTTGCGCTGATCCTGGAGCCCGCACCCGCCCAAGGCCCCCTGCACGCCCTGCCGCTGATCCTTCCCAGGGGCAGCGAGAGCGCCCTTCTGGTGGCGCCGGTGGATATGCCCCAGCTCAACCGATGCACGCTGGAATCCCTCATCGCGCAGTGGAGGCACTCCCCTTGCCAGGCCGCCGTAGCCCATGACGGCGAGCGGTTGCAGCCCCTGTTAGGGATCTATCCGGGTGGGTCCGAGCAACGCACCGGACTGGCCGAGGTGTTGGCCAGCGGAGAGCGGCGCTGGCAAGCCTGGCTCGCCACCATTCCCCATCAAGCTGTGGTGCTCCCCGCCCAGCTGCTGATCAATGCGAACACCCCGGCCGAGCGCGCCAGGCTGAAGGCATGAGCGCAGGCACCGCCACCGATCAACTCCAGCGTCCCCTCGGAGTCCTGCGGCTCTCCCTGACGGCGCGCTGCAACCTGGCGTGCCCCTACTGCCAACCCGATGGGCAGGAACCCGCCGACAGGCTGAGCACCGCGCAGCGGCTACGGGTGATCGAAGCGGCCTGCAGCTTGGGGGTCAGCAGCCTGCGCCTCACCGGCGGAGAACCACTGTTGGCCCCTGATCTCGACGACCTGCTCCACGCGATCAACCAGGGACACCGGGCGGTGGACAGCCCCCTGAGCGCCCTGAAGGACATCGCGCTGACGACCAATGGCGTCCTGCTCAGCCCAGCCCGCGCCCTGCAGCTGCGGCAAGCCGGGTTGCAACGCCTCACGATCAGCCTCGATGCCGTCGACCCCGAGCGAGTGGGGGAGATGAGTGGCCGGCCGCAGCAGGGCGAGCAGCTCTTGGAGCAGGTCCTGGCCGCCATCGCCGCGGCCAAGGCCGCTGGATTTGATCCGGCCACAGGGGCGCTGAAGCTCAACAGCGTGATCCAACGCGGCCGCAACGACGATCAACTGCTCCCCCTCGCCGGCCTCGCCCGAGAGCACGGCCTGGAGTTGCGGCTGATCGAAACCATGGATGTGGGCAACCGCAATGGCTGGTCCCCCGCGGACGTCGTCCCCGCCGCCGAAATGCTCCAGCGCCTCAGCCACCACTGGCCCCTGGATCCCCTAGGGCGGGCGGCCCATGGCACCGCCAGCCGCTGGCGTTACCGCGATGGCAACGGCTCGATCGCCATCGTGGCCTCGATCAGCCAACCCTTCTGCGGCGATTGCAACCGGCTGCGGGTCACCGCCAATGGCATGGCCTACACCTGCCTGTTCGCCTCCGAAGGGCAAGACCTCAAGCCTTGGCTGCAGAGCCCAAGCGAGCTACGCCGCGCGATGGGCCATCTCTGGCGTCAGCGACAGGACCGCTACAGCGAAGAGCGCGCGTCCCGCGCGGGGCAGCCCAAAGCGGAGATGGCCTACCTGGGGGGCTAAGGCAAAGGCAAGAGGCCGGACAACTTCAGGCTGGCCAGCAGCAACACCAACGCCAACAGGCGGCGAATCCAGACCTCTTGAAAACGGCGACTGCCGCACCAACTCCCCAGGGCTCCCGCCAAGGCCACGAGCGGCAAGGGGGCCAGCAAGAGCGGGGCGGGCGGCAGGGCTGAGGCGCCGTAGCTCAGCAACCAACCACTGAGCCCCGCCAAGGAATTGCACCAGATAAAAGCCGAGGACACGCCGGCCGCCAGGCGGATCGGAAGCCAACCCGCAAGCAGAGCCAGCGGAGTCAAGAAGATGCCGCCACCGGTCCCGCTCAACCCAGCCAGCAGGCCCAGCACGGCGCCCGTCAGCAAGACCACAGGCCATGGCGGCAGGACAACGCCCTTGCCTTTGTGCTCTGAGGGAGAGCGCAACAGCCGCAGGGCAGAAAAAAGCAAGACGATCGCCAAGAAGAGGCTGAAGCCCTCACGGGGCAAGCGCAAGCTGCCGCCGAGCAGGGCCGCCGGGATGGAGCAGGAGAGCAGCGGGAACAGCAGGCGCCGCTGAACGACGACCGGCAGGTGGCCATCGCGGTAAAAACGCCAACTCGCCAGGCTCGCCACCACCAGGTTCATGACCAGGGCCATGGGCCGGATCCACTCCAGCGGCACCGCGAAGAGGGCCAGGCTGGCGATGTAGCCGGAGGCGCCGGCATGGCCGACGCAGGCATAGAGGAAGGCAATGAGCCCCAGGGCAAACAGCAG
>JAAZUZ010000101.1 GCA_018623875.1 Synechococcus sp. HW_metabat.21 | reverse complement strand
GGGGGCGGCGGTCCATCGCCACGGCCAAACGCAGCAGCAACGCCATCGAAGACACGGTGCGGCGCTGATCCCGTCCTTCGATCAGCTGCCAGGACTCGTGACGCTTTTTCGGTAGGGAACGGCGGTGGTAGCGGGCGATCGCCGCCACCATCAAATGCTCGCTCTCGGAGTAGCCGAGCAGATCGCAGTGGCGGACCAGATACCAGGTGTGTTTGTGATAGGCACCGACATTGATGTGCTGACCGCAGCTGTGCAGCATCGCCGCGGCCCAGAGCAACTGACGCCCCTGACCATCGTCCTGGTGCAGGAGGCCCTGGCTTTGGTCGTAAAGACGCAGCGCTAGGGCCGCCACCCGTTCAGCCCGGGGAACGTCCACTCCATAGCGCTGGGCTTGATGCAAAACCGTGCGTTGACGAATGCTGCTCTGGAAAGCGAAGCGATCAACGATCAGATCGTTCCGCAGCATCCAATCGACAATCAGTCCCTCACGCAGGGCCCGTTCACTGATCACCAACTCTTCGGCGCCGATCATCCCCATCGCCGTCTGCAAGATCAGCGCACCGGGAACGATGATCTCGGCGCGGCGTTCATTCAGGGCCGGGTGGGCCTTGCGCTCCGCAGGCGTCATCGCCAAAAGGCGCTCGACGAGCTGATCCAGTTTTTGCCGCGAGACCCGGTAGCCCTGCATGCGCAGGGGCGGACGCGCCTCGTCCGCGGCAGCCATCGCAGCGATAGCCATTGCGGTTCCACTGGTGGCGACCAACACCGGCTGCTTGTCCAAGCGCTTGAGTCCTTGGCGCAGCTTCAGCACCGCGGGCTCGAGCGCCCCCTGGATGAAGGCCCGCAAGAACGTGACCCGCTTCGCCGGGATCGGATCGTCCTGGACGAAATCCCGCTGCAGGCGGACCGCACCAATGCGGGTGCTGGTCAAGGCGTGGGAGTCGGAAGCATCAGCCAGTACCAACTCGGTGGAGCCCCCACCGATGTCGATGATGACGTGGGGCTGATCCCCAAAGGACATTCCAGAAAGGACGCCCAGGTAGATCAAACGCGCTTCTTCCGGGCCGCTGACGAGATCGACCGCCAGGCCAAGTTGTTCCTGGATCGATTGCAGGAACTCCCGGCCATTCGGGGCTTCACGCACAGCGCTGGTGGCGGCCGTGACGACATCGCCAGGGGCTACACCATGGCTGGCCGCCAACTCACGGCAATGGCGCAGGGTCGTGAACGCCCGCTCAATCGCCTCCGGAGTGAGATCTCCGCTGACCGGATCGCGCTCCCCCAATCGGGTGGTTGATTTTTCCGTGAGCACCACCGAGAAGGTGCGGAGCTCGGGATCGACGCTGGCGATCAGCAGGTGGATCGAGTTGGTGCCGATGTCGATGCCGGCGACCTGACGTGGGGCACCGCTGCGGAGCTCGCTCACAGACCAATCTCAGGCGCTGAGCCACTTTCGCACTGCCCTTTAGGGTGCGGGCAACTTTTCCACTGCTGACCGTGCCTGCCGACAGCAAGGGCCTGGGATTGCTGCTCCGGGCTTGGCTGGGTCTGCTGCGCTGGGACAAACCCAGCGGTCGCTTGATTCTGCTGATTCCTGCGGGATGGAGCCTCTGGCTCCAAGGAGAGAACCCACCCAGCCTTCCGCTGGTGACCGCGATTGTGATCGGAGGCCTTGCCGTCAGCGGGGCCGGGTGTGTCGCCAATGACCTCTGGGATCGGCGCATTGATCCACAAGTGGAGCGAACCCGTCAACGCCCCCTCGCCAGTGGTCAGATCGGTGTCCCGGGCGCCGTCGTCCTGTTGCTGATCTGCCTGGTCGCGGCCCTGGCTGTCGTGCTGTGGGGTCTACCTGAAGCCCACCGGGCCCTCTGCCTCCAGCTAGCGATCGCCGCCCTGCCTCCGGTGCTGCTTTACCCATCGGCGAAGCGTTGGTTTGCCTATCCCCAGGCGGTCTTGGCTCTGTGTTGGGGCTTTGCGGTCTTGATCCCCTGGGCAGCCGCCCGCGGCAGCCTGGACGGGGGCTGGCCCCTGCTCTGCCTCTGGCTCGCAACCGTCCTCTGGACCTTTGGCTTTGACACGGTGTACGCCATGTCCGACCGCGATGATGACCGGGAGGTCGGGGTCCGCAGCAGCGCCCTCAGCCTCGGGGAACGCGCCCCCCTGGCGGTGGCCCTTTGCTACGGCAGCGCGGGCGGCCTCTTGGCGATCGCCTCAGGTCTGCAGGGCGTTGCCCCCTGGTTCTGGCTGCTCTGGTTGGTGGCGGTCGCTGGCCAAATCAAGGAAGCCCTGGCCCTGCAACGTCCGCAGCTGCCGCGCTCGGTCTACGGCCAGCACTTCAAACACCAGGTGCTGCTTGGGGCGCTTCTGCTGCTCGGCTTGGTGGCTGCACGGACCTGGGCATGAGTGAGCGCCCCTGGCCCAGGCCACTCCAACCCGGTGATCACGTCCAACTCGCTGCGGCCAGTTCCGCCCTCCAAGGCGAGGCCATCAGCCGCCTAGAAGCCGGAATCCGTGTTCTCCAGCGCTGGGGCCTGGAGGTCGAGAACCATCCCAACCTGGAGCGGCATTGGGGGTACTACGCCGGAAGCGACGCCGAACGCCGCGCCGACCTGCTGCCCAAGGCTCCACTGGTGGCCTGCGTCCGTGGCGGTTGGGGATCGGCCCGACTGCTGGAGCAGCCCCTCATGGATGCCTTCCTGGGGGCACCCGCCCACTGGCTGCTGGGGTTCTCCGATGTCACCTCCCTGCTCTGGGCCCGGCAAGCGGCAGGCCTACCTGGGGGGATCCACGGACCGATGCTCACCAGCCTGGCGGCAGAGCCCGCGTGGAGCCAAGAGCGCCTGCGGGCCCTGCTGTTTGGGGAGCCATTGCCCTCTCTTGCCGGAACGCCTTGGCGGCCGGGTCAAGCGGAAGGCCCCTGCCTGGTGGGCAATCTCACCGTCGCCACCCATCTACTGGGCACCCCCCATCTGCCAGACCTGCGCGGCGTGATCCTGCTGCTCGAAGACGTCGGTGAGGCGCCCTACCGGATCGATCGCATGCTCTCCCACTGGCGACTCAGTGGCGCCCTGCAGCAGGTGGCCGGAATTGGCTTCGGGAGCTTCAGCGACTGCGAGGCCGATGCGGAGGACGCCCGTGATCCCGAGCGATCCTTTGCCCTTGAGGCGGTCCTCAAGGAACGCTGCGGTGACTTGGGGGTTCCCTTGGTTGCAGGCTTGCCCTTTGGCCACCAGTGCGGCAACGCGGCGCTCCCCATCGGTCGGCGAGCCTGCCTCGATGGGGAACGCGGTGTGTTGACCCTGCTCTAGCGGGCGGAGAGAACCGCCTCAGCGATCGTCAGGTCAAACGGCGTCGTGATCTTGATGTTCGAAGGGGAGGACTCCATCACCCGCACAGGCCAACCCAGGCGCTCGAACAGAGAGGCGTCATCGGTGACGCTCCAACCCTCCTGACGGGCTTGGGCATGGGCCTGACGCAACTGCTCGACCGGGAAACCCTGGGGGGTTTGGGCGCCCCAGAGGACGGAGCGATCCGGGGTGTCCTGAATCACACCCTCGGCGTCGACCCGCTTGATCGTGTCAGTGACCGGTGCCGCCGCGATCACCGCCGCCCCTGCATCCACAGCGGCGGAACACCGATCCATCAGGGCTGGATCCACCAAGCAGCGCGCCCCGTCGTGGATCAAGACCGAGCGCGCCTCCGGCGGGAGGGCCGCCAAGCCATTGCAGACCGAGTCTTGTCGGGTGTCCCCCCCTTGGATCCACTGCACGGGCCGGTCGGGATTCGCCGCCTTCACCAGAGCCTCAATGTCAGGGCGGTCCAGCTCTTGCCCCACCACCCCGATCCAGCGGACGCTGCTGGAAGCCAGGGCCGCATCCAAGGTCCAAGCCAGGACAGGCCGTCCACTGACCTCAAGCAAGAGCTTGTTGCGCTCCGCACCCATCCGCCGACCGCTTCCAGCACAGGCAATCAGCAGATGCATCACGCGCTCCGGAGGACGAAGTAATCCGACCTACATACAATCAGCCAGCGATCCGCTTCACACCCGCGCGACCATGCGAGTCCTCTTTTTGGTGCCGGGTGGGGTCAGTGATCAGCTGAACGCCCTTCCTGCAGCAGCTCAGGTTGCACAAGACCTGAAGGCCCAAGTCCAAGTGGCCTGTTCCCCGGCCGCCGCCGCCGCCTGGTCCCTGCTCCCGGCCGTGGAGAAGGTGATTCCCTTCGCCTTTGACGACGGGCCGAGCCTGGCGGATTGGGCCAACCTGCTGGGGAACGTGCGCGAGCCCGACTTTCAAGCCTGCATCAACCTCGCCAGCGGGCGGCAGGTCGACCTGATGCTCTCGATGAGCCACATTCCCAATCGTGTGGCCGCCTCCGGCTTCTCCGCCACCGCGACCGTGACTCCTGGGGCGGGTTGGGAAGCCCAAGCGCTTGCCCCTTACCTGCGCCAGCTGGGGATCAACTTGGACGCGAGCCAATTCCGCCTGTCCTTGCCCAAAGCGGCCCTGGAGCAAGCGGCCGCAGCGATGCCCAGCGGCCAAGGGCCCGCACTCCTGCTCGCCCCTTCCGGAAACAGTCAGGACTGGCCCGCCGAGCACTGGCGCGCCCTTCCCGACGCCATCCGCAGCAAACTGCCCGATCTGCGGGTGGTCGAGGCCGGAGGTCCAACTTTGGTGCAACGGGCAGCCCAACTCGCGAGCTGTGATGTGGTCCTCAGCAGTGACCCCATCACCAACCAGCTGGCCCTCCTGAGCGGCATGCCCCTCGTGGCCCTCGGCCAAGATCCGGCTTCCCTGCCGGAGCGGGCCGGGGTGCAAGCGGTGGGCCAAGCCGGAGCCCTGCACAAGCTCAACACTCCAGAGGTCTTGCAAGCCCTCGGCCTGGGATGAAACCGATGCGGCAGCGACCCCGTTCACTGCCGCGCCGACGCGGCCTGCTCAGCCCGATTCGCAGGCAGGTGGCCCAGCGGCCTTGGGCCGGTCCAATCCTGGCCCTGACCGCCGTGGTCAACGCCGGCGCTGTTGGTTACCGGCTATTCGAGGGCTGGGACTGGGGCGATTGCTACTGGATGGTGCTGATCACCCTCAGCACGCTCGGCTTCAGCGATGAGCACACCCAGCTGATCCACACGGGCGGCCGGATCGTGACCGCGTTGCTCCTGGTGGGCGGCCTCGTGGTGGTCCAGCAAACCATCCAAAAACTGCTGGAGTTGACGAACTCCGGCTACTTTCGCCGCATCCGCCAGCGGCGCTACCGCCAACAGCTGCAGCGATCGATGAATCAACACGTCATCCTCTGCGGCTACGGCCGGATGGGCCGCGAAATCGCAGAGCAACTCAACGGAGAGAACATCCAGCTGTTGGTCGTTGAAAACGACAGCGACCGCATCGAAGAAGCCCAACAGCGCGGCCTAACGGTGCTCCAGGGGGACGCGACCCTGGACGAAACCCTGGAGGAAGCCGGTATCCACCGCTGCCGGGCGCTGGTGGCCGCTCTGCCGAGCAATGCTGCGAATCTCTACGTGATCCTCAGTGCCAGGGGCTTGGCGCCCAGGGCACGGCTCATCGCCCGCTCCGACAGTGAAGAAGCGGAAGGGAAACTGCGTCTCGCCGGGGCTGACCAGGTGGTCAGCCCCTACGTCGCCGGAGGCCGGGCCATGGCCGCGACTGCCCTGAGGCCCCTGGCGGTGACCTTCATGGACCTTCTGGCCGGGAGCGATTGCGAGGTGGACGAATTTCTGCTGAGCGAGCATCCCGAAGACCTCGGCGAGCTCAACGGCGCCAGCCTCTCGGAACTGCAGTTGGGTCGCCGCAGTGGCTCCTTGGTGCTTGCCATCCGCAACCCCGCCGCCAGCCAACTGAGCACGGGTGCCCCAGAACCACTGATCGCCAATCCCGGCGGCGATGTGCGTCTCGGGCCCGGACAATTGCTGGTGGTGATGGGCAGCAAGCACCAATTACAGCGCTTTGGTGAACTCCT
>JAAZUZ010000100.1 GCA_018623875.1 Synechococcus sp. HW_metabat.21 | reverse complement strand
TTCGTGGCATGGACCGAGACAAACAATGGAGAGAGGCGCTGCTGCTCGATGCGCTCCCAGTCCGCTGCCGACAGATTGGTCAGGGTGAGATACGAGCCGTACAGAAAACTCAGCCGGTAGTCGTCGTCCTTGACGTACAAGCTGCGGCGGTGCCCCGGAGGCTGCTGATCGATGAAGCAGAACGGGCAGTGGTTGTTGCACTGCTTCAGGCCATCGAAGAGCGCTTCGGTGAAGGCCAGACCGAGACCTTCATCGGCATCTTTTTCCAGCTCCACCCGATGCACCGTGCCATCGGGGTCCTGCACCTCCAGGCAGAGCTCCTCCTCCCCAACCAAGAACTGAAGGTCAATCAGATCCCTGGGGCGCACCCCATTGACGCTCAGCAGGCGATCCCCCGGCTGAATGCCCAATTCATCCCCGATCGAATCCGCTTCCACCCGATCGACGACAGCCGCTGCGGGCAATCGGACCTCTCCTTCTGTCTCGGCCAGGACGACCCCAGCCGAAGGTTCATTCCACACCGACCGCTACGGCTTCACTGCCTTCAGTTTGCGTCGCAGACGGATCAGGCGACGCTGCGGGCCGCCCACAAAATCACGCCCAAGCCAAAAAAGACCCGGTACCCCACAAACCACCAGGTGCTGTGGGTCTGCAAAAAGCGCAGCAGCCAGGCAATCGCCAACCAGGAGACCACGGCCGACGAGACAATCCCAACCAGCAACGGCAACGCGCCACCGGCGGCTGGGGCTGAAAACGCGTCCTTCAGCTCCACCAATCCAGCCAGGCTGATGGCAGGGATCCCCAAGAGAAACGAAAAGCGGGCCGCCTCCGAGCGTTTCCAGCCATCGAACAGGGCGGCCGTCAATGTGCTGCCTGATCGGGAGACGCCAGGAATCAAGGCCAGGGTTTGAGCCACACCCACGAGCCAGCCGTCCCGCACCACTACATCTGAGAGCACCCGGCGGCGGCGGCCCCCGCGCTCGGTCAGCCCGAGCAGGAGGCCCATCACGATGGAGACCACCCCGATCGACGTCAGGCTGCGCAGGGGTGACTCATCGAAATTGGGCACAAACAACTTGATGCCCAAGCCCGCCACAAGGATCGGCAGGGTGCCCCAGAGGATCGCCTGACCCAGACGCGCTTCAGGGGTTGTCCACTGGCCACTACGCAAGGCCTGCCAAGAGGCACCCACGACCTGCTTGAGGTCTTCGCGGAAAAACCCAATGACTGCGGCAATGCTGCCCAGCTGGATCACCGCCGTGACCGCCACGCCGGGATCGCCCCAGCCCAACAGAACTGGAACCACCTTGAGGTGCGCCGTACTGCTGATGGGCAGGAACTCCGTGAGCCCCTGAACCACACCCAACACGCAGAAGCGCCAGCAAGCCTCCAAGACCCCCAGCGAGTCAGGAGGGGGAAGGGCGGTCACAGCAGGGCAACAAAGGTCAGGCCAGACCTTATGCGCTGGTGCGGGGATTGAGAAGCCGCACACCCTTTAAGGTTGGATACCTTTCGTTACAGGCGTTGTGCTCGGGGTGCAGCCCAGCCTCACCACCCAGACGCTGACCCCAGCAGCACCGCAGAGCCGCGCCTCCGAGTCCAAGGGGTGGGGGCTCTGGCTCTCGGGCTGCCTGTTGGTCGCCCTGCCGGTCTTTCTGCAGGCTCCCTGGGTGCGTCTTGCACCCTTCAGCGCAGCCCTCTTCACCGCCCCCCTGCTGTTCCTGGGCATCGCCCTCTCCCAGCACCCCCAACAGCGCTGGAGCACCACCGGCACCTTGCTGGTCGGCTTCAGCGGGAGCTGGCTGGGTGGCTGTCTCTTCTGGGGTTGGTGCCGCCTGCACCCCCTCTGGCACTTGCCGATTGAAGCCTTTGCGCTCCCATTGGCGATCGGTGGTCTACGCACCCGCTGGCGCCTGGCGGCCAGTTTTTATCTGGCGTCCCTTGTTGGCACCGCGGCCACCGATGGGGTGATGGCCGTCACAGGCGTCATGCGCCACTGGACCGAGGTGCTCAACGCACCGATTGATCAAGCCACGCTCCTGCTGCAGCAAGCCGCCCTCGGGGTCCTGGAGCCCATTCCCCTCGGCGTCACCCTGCTGGCGGGCGCCGTCCTCGTGAACCTCTGCCGGCGCTACTGGCACCATCCCGATGGGGCCTGGAGAGTCGCGGCAGCCGCCATGGCCACGACCCTGGCTGTGGATGGACTTTTCCTCGCCGCGTCCCTCTGGTCACCCCACTGGAGTGGCCTCATCTGAAGAACTGCAAAAGCCTCTTCAAAAGCCAAGAGTCACAAGGACTGCGCCCTGTAGGTTTGCAGGGCTGGCTGCAAGGCAGCCCTCTCCCTGTGGTTCCCGTTCAGACGGAGTTATCAATGAAACGGCTGGTTTCGTGGCTCATGAGTGGAGTGCTGATGGCCGGCCTGCTCCTCAGCCTGATCATCGCGCCCGCAGCTCAGGCCGATTCCCTGCGCAACATCGCTGACGACAAGATCAGCGAGCGTGGCGACAAGATCGACCTCAACAACTGTTCTGTGCGTCGCTTCCAGGCCTTCCCTGGGATGTACCCGACCCTGGCCGGCAAGATCGTGCTGGGTGGCCCTTACAACAGTGTTGACGACCTCTTCGACCTCGATCTGACCGATCGTCAGAAAGAGCTCGTTGAGAAGTTCAAGGGCAACTTCACCGTGACTCCCGCGTCCATCGCCCTCAACGAAGGCTTTGATCGCATCAACGACGGCCAATACCGTTGATTGCTCGAGCGCTTCAAGCGCGCAGCTGAGGTCTAGATTCCGCAGCCGGTGACCGCCGTCGGGCCATCCCGACGGCTTTTTTGTTGCCTCAGTCAGCCCAGGCCTGATGCCCTCCATTCCCTCCAATTGGGACGTCATCGTGGTGGGCGGGGGTGCCGCAGGCTTGATGGCCGCCCTCGAACTGCCCGCGGGCCTCAGCGTCCTCTTGCTGAGCAAAGACCGCGCGCCCCGCTCGGCCAGTCGCTGGGCCCAAGGCGGCATCGCGGCGGTGACCCGGCCAGAAGACAGTTTCGAGAGCCATCTGGAGGACACCCTCAAGGCTGGCGCCGATCTCTGCGATCGCCCCGCGGTGGAGTTGCTCGTGCGTGAGGCCCCGGCCTGCGTTGAACGGCTGCTGGAGCTGGGGATGGACTTTGACCGCCACGACGGCGGCCTCAGCACAACCCTGGAGGCCGCCCACAGCCATCGCCGCGTTCTTCATGCCCAGGACCGCACCGGTGGGGCCCTGGTCGACGCCCTAGAGCGCAAGGTGCTGCAGCGTCCCGGCCTACAGCGCATCCAAGGGGGTCTGGCCCTTCAGCTTTGGATGCAGAACGGCCAGTGCCGCGGCCTCCAGGTTCTCTTGGACGGGACGGTGCATTGGCTCCAGTCCCGCGCGGTCGTCCTGGCAACCGGCGGCGCCGGGCACCTCTTTGCCAACACAACCAACCCGAAGCAGGCCAGCGGGGATGGCATCGCCATGGCCTATCGCGCCGGTGCTGCGGTGCGGGACCTGGAGTTCATCCAGTTCCACCCCACAGCCTTGATGCTGCCAGGGGCCCCCCACTTCCTGATCTCCGAAGCGGTGCGCGGAGAAGGGGCCCGCCTGATCGATGAGAAAGGGGAGAGCCCCGTCAGCCAGCTCAGCGGCGCTGACCTGGCACCCCGTGACGCCGTCAGCCGGGCCCTCGTCCAGCGGATGCGGGAGCACCAAACTCCCCATCTCTGGCTCGACCTCAGGCCCGTGGGCAGCAGCAAGCTCGAGCGCCAATTCCCCACGATCCTGGGGCGCTGCCGCGAACTGGGACTCGAGCCCACCCAGGCCCCCATCCCGGTGGCACCCGCCGCCCACTACTGCATGGGCGGCGTCCGCACCGATGGGCATTCAGCCACCACCATCCCTGGTCTCTATGCCGTCGGGGAGGTCGCCAGCAGCGGCGTCCATGGAGCCAACCGCCTGGCCAGCAATTCCCTGATGGAGTGCCTTGTCTATGCGCGGCAACTGCGGGAGATCGAGCTTGGCCCCGCCGGCACCACCAGGGGTGAACCAACGGTCACTGCGTTGAGCAGCAGCGAGCCGAGCAGCAGCCTGGAGACAATCGAGCGGCACACCGAGCACCTGCGCCAGCTCTGCTGGCAGGTCGCCGGCGTCGAGCGAGATGGTCATGCCCTATTAGCCGGATCCCGCACCTCCCGTCAGTTGGAGGGGGAACTCAGCGAGGAGCCCCTGCTCCAGGCGCTGCAGTCGCTGGACACAGGCACGGCAATCGCGCTAACCGAGAATCAGGCCCAGTGGCTGGGCAAAGCCCACGACCTGCAACAGCGGGCGACGGTGGCCGCCCTGTTGATGGAGTCAGCGCTGTTCCGAGCCGAGAGCCGCGGCGGTCACTTCCGCGTCGACATCCCCGCGCGCCAACCCTTCTGGAGACGCCACAGCCTCCAGCGCAAAGGCCTCAGCATCAGCACCGAGGCCCTCGCGGACTAGCGGCTACTTCAGGGCCGGGCCCTGGAAGCCGCTGGCCTCGGCCAACTTGGCCAAGGGTTTCACGCCGGAATCGAGCTGACCTTGGATCTCCCAAGTGGGATAGCCCTCGATCTTTTTGGCCTCACAGAGCTCCCGCTGGCTGTTGCGGCCATCGGGCGCGCACTCAATCACCGTCAACTTCTCTGAGGCCTGACGACCAAACAGCTCTTTCTGGTCGTGGCAGTGGGGGCACCAGTAGGCCGTGTAGAGCTTGGCCCCGGAGGCCGTCAGGTGCTCCGCCAGGGCGATCTGGCCAGCATTGCTCTCACTGCGGACCGGCGGAGCAACACCCGGAGCGCTGTCGACCACGGGACGGCCCACGGACGCGGCCCAGCCCAAGCCGATCACACCCACCAACAGGGCCGTAATCACACCGCTGAAGATGAGCTGTCCGCGGTCGTCCCATTCCCCACCGATCAAGCTCAGGACAAACAGGGCCGTGCTCAAACCTGCCGAGAGGATGCAAAAGGGGCAGCAATCGCGAATGCCAAAGGCCATCACCCCCAGCAGCACGCCGCTGAAGATCGCCATGCCGGTGCTGAGCAGAAACAACCCCCACCAACTCTTCTTGCCCAAGCTGACCCGCAGGTCTCCCTGAAGCACCAGAGGAACGACGGCCATCAACAGCACCGCGCCGTAACCCAACAGGCCAAACAGCGCCAGGGGTTGTCCCAGCAGCGATCCCCAGGCACTGGAGAGGACTTTTTCGCAGCCATTGCAGCCGAACAGACCGTTGGAGCTGCAGCTCAGGTCCCCAATCCAGCCCCACTTGCTCAGGGTGATCGAGCCGGTGTCAATCACGCCGATGGTGGCCAGAACGGCCATCACCACCCGCACCCAGCGGCGACCGCCATCACCCCTTCGGCGCTGGCTTCCAAGACGCTCACTCAGGCGTGATGAGCTCACGGCAAAGGTCCTTGAATCTCCCCGGATTGTGGCAGGGATCCTGATTAGTAGGGTTAGGGATTGGCCAGCGCGCGGCCGTACCCCTTGAGTTCATCCATGACCGATAGCGCCCGCAAGAGCACTGGCAAAACCGTGGCGTTCGCGCATCTCGGCTGCGAAAAAAACCGCGTCGACACCGAACACATGCTCGGTTTGCTCGCGGAAGCCGGTTATGGGGTCAGCGCCGATGAAACCGACGCGACTGTCGTCGTGGTCAACACCTGCAGCTTCATCCAGGACGCCCGAGAAGAGTCCGTGCGCACCCTGGTGGAGCTCGCCGAGCAAGGCAAGGAGCTGATCATTGCCGGCTGCCTGGCCCAGCACTTCCAAGAGGAACTGCTGGAGAGCCTGCCGGAGGCCAAGGCGATTGTTGGAACGGGGGATTACCAACACATCGTCAGCGTCCTCGAGCGCGTCGAAGCCGGCGAGCGGGTCAACCAAGTCAGCGCCAATCCCACCTTTGTCGGCGACGAGAACCTGCCCCGCTACCGCACCACCAGCGAGGCCGTCGCCTACCTGAAGGTCGCTGAGGGCTGCGATTACCGCTGCGCGTTCTGCATCATTCCCCACCTGCGTGG
>JAAZUZ010000099.1 GCA_018623875.1 Synechococcus sp. HW_metabat.21 | reverse complement strand
TCCTCGGGCTTCAGCCACTCGAGCATCCGTGGATTGCCCGCAGGCAGCAGGGCGAGGTTGGGCTCCTGCTTGTGTTTCACCAGCGCCTGCTCGAGGCGGCAGGTCTCCGAGAGCACGTCCTGGGCGGTGTAGACGATCCGGTTCTCGAGGCCCAGCAGGAGATCCAGATTGCGCAGACCGAAGTCGGCATCCAGTACGGCCGTGCGCATGCCCTGCCTGGCCAGAGCAATGCCCAAGTTGGCGGTCAGGGTGGTTTTGCCCACACCCCCTTTGCCTGAGCAGATCAGGATGAAGCGACTACTGGAGGCCACAGCGCACCGAAACGTGGATGAAGGTTAAGGCCAACTCAGCCGTTTCTCTCTAGACATCGGAGGTCACCTTTGGGCCGCCATGGCAGCCAGCCAGCGTCTTCTCGTGATGCCCGATGACGGGGCCGAGGCGGTCGTTGCGCTGATTGAGCAGGCCCAGTCCCAACTGCTGATGAAGCAGTTCAAGCTCCAGAGCGAGGCCGTCGAGCAGGCGCTCTTTCGCGCGCAGCAACGGGGTGTGCAGATCCGCGTGATGCTCAATCCCCACACCTCAGGTGGTGACCGCTGGAACGATGAGGCCTACGCCTTGCTTCAGGGCTGGGGTGTGAAGGTGGCCTGGACCAGCGAGCGCTTCCCTGTCACCCATGAGAAATCCATGGTCATCGATGGGCATGCAGCCCTGATCGCCACCTTCAACCTCTCGGATAAGTACTTCACGGAAACCCGTGATTACGGCGTCATCAGCCAGGACCCGCGCGTCATCGAGCAGGTGGTGGCGGGTTTCGAAGCGGACTGGGAACGCCGGGCCTTCGATCCACGCCTTGATGTGGGGTTGGTTTGGAGCGACGTCCACAGCCGCGGGCAGATGGCCCGGGTGATCGATAGTGCCCAGGAGTCCTTGGGGATTCAGCACCCCAAGTTTGTGGACGCCGTGATCCTCGAGCGGCTGGTGGCCGCGAAGCAGCGGGGGGTGAAGGTGCGGGTGCTCTGCGGCGGCAAGCACGGCCTGAGCGATTGGGATGTCTATGACACCTTCAGCTCCCTCAGGCTCCTCGAGCATGCCGGGGTCAAGATCCGGCGTCAGAAGCAGCTGAAGCTGCACGCCAAGTTGATCCTGGTGGATGAGCAAGCCGCGATGACCGGCTCGATGAACATCGACCGCAGTGCCTTTGATCTCCGCCGTGAATTGGGGATTGAGGTGGATGCACCGGACGTCATTGCCCGGTTATCGGAGACGTTCAACGCCGACTGGGAGGACGCCAAGAGGTACAGCGCCCCTGACCCCCTCGACCCGGCTTATCACGAGGAGGGTGAGCTGCCGCCCGACCCCCACTTCGTGCACGACTGATGCCTCCGACCCATTGGCAATTGTTCTGGGGCATGCAGCAGGTGGCCCTTTCCTCCTTTGGAGGCGGGCTCTCGGCTTGGAGCGAGCGGATTGTCGTGGAAGACAAGGCCTGGATGAGCAAGCAGGAGTTCATCACCGGCCTGACGGTCGCGCGCCTCTTCCCCGGACCGAACCAGATCAACATGGCGATCTACATCGGTAGCCATTTCCGGGGCCCAGGCGGAGCCTTGGCGGCATTGGCGGGGATCTTGCTGCTGCCCTTCAGCGTGCTGATGGGCTTTGGCCTCGCCTACTACTACCTGCACACGACGATGGTGATGGATCGTCTCCTGGCGGGAGTGATTACGGCCTCTGCAGGCATGGCCCTCTCGATGGGCTTCAAGATTGGCGCCGCCTATCTCAATGACCGCGTCGCCCTGTTGTTGGCAGCCATCAGTTTTGTGGCGATGACTGTCTTTCACGTGCGCCTGGTGCCCCTGGTGCTTGTGGCGGGTCCCTTGGCGATGGCCTGGTACTGGCCGAGAAAGCCATGACCCCGCTTTTGGCTGCGGCCTGTCAACCCGCCCATCTGGGGGATTGGCGCAACCTGATCGCCGTCATTTGGGATTTCCTGAGCCTCTCGCTGTTTTCCCTGGGCGGGGGGAACACGCTGCTGGCCGAATACCACTACATGGCCGTCGATCAGTACTGCTGGCTCAGTTCCCAGCAGTTCGCCGAGATCTACGCCATCGCTGAAGGTGCCCCGGGCCCGAGTTCGATGATCGTCGGCTTGCTCGGTATGGGGGCGGCCTTTGAGGAGGGCCCCTTGTGGGCACTGCTCAGTGGGGTCCTGGCGGAAGTTGCGATCCTGCTGCCCTCGACCCTGCTGATGGTGATCGCGGCCTTGAGCTGGAACCGCTTCAAGACCTCACCGTTTCGTTTGGCGTTCGAGCGGGCGATGGGGCCGATCACCTTGGGCGTGCTCTTCGCGGTTGGCCTGAAGATCCTGCGCATCTCCGATCACGACACGCCGGCCTATGCGGTCTCGGCGGTGGTCTGTTTCTTGATGCTGCGCACCAAGATCTCTCCCCTCTGGTTCATGGCCGTGGCCGCTGGCCTGGGGGGGATGGGCTTGGTGAACCGTTAGCCCTCCTGGGGCCAGAGCGGTTCGGCCGGGCGGATCGCAATGGCCCCATCGAGCAGCAGTGCTTCCTCGCTGAATCCAGGCGGGGGGAGATCCTCGGGCCCCCGGGCGACAGCATCGGCAATGCGCAGCTGAAGCGGCCGCAGCTGTAGGGCCACGATCCGCGCCGCGGCGTTACCCGCCTGGCCGGCATGGGCGATGCCCCGCAGCCTCCCCCAGACCCTGACATCCCCGCCAGCGCTGACCCGAGCCCCCGGGTTGACATCGCCGAGCACCAGCAGCGAGCCCTCAACCTGCAGGTGGTCCCCCGACCGCAGGGTGCCGCGGTGAATGGTCAGATCCTTGCTGTCCGGTTGGGCCTGAGTTGGCGGCAGTTGCTCGCCGATCAGCGCCGTTTCGAGCCCAAGCGCTGCGGCGGGAACCAGGCTGAGGGCTTCGCGTGCCTCGACGCGCAACAGCGGCCACGCGGCTTGTTCGAACCGCTCCGCAATGGCCCGCAGTTCCGGCAGGGTCAGGGGGCGGTCACCACAGACCAGCACCGCCGTGCCGCTGCCTTCGGCTGCCCCGAGTTGTGAGCCCACTTCCTCAAAGGCTGAGGCCTCCGCTTGGCGCAGCGGTTTGAGCACGAAGCGACGGGGGGCGGCCTGCATGGCGTGCAACTTAGGGATCTCCAGCCGCAACTTCCAGGGCGAGGGCCTCGCGGATCGCTGGCGTGATCTCAGGCGGGTGAATCAGCCAGGCGGTTTGGGTGGGTTGGATCAAGCTGCGAATCAGGGCTGAGCGCTGCTCAATCGCCCCCAGTTGATGGCCATCCCACAGCCTGAGCCCACCTTTATAAGGGTGATAACCGTGGTTGCTCTGCTGGTGCAGGCCGCAACAGAGGTCGGGCCGTAGTCCTGCGGCTTCGCTCAGGGTCTGGGCTTTCGCCAGCAGGCTGAGGCGACTCTCTTGGGTCAGTTGGCTTAGATCCGAGGCCCGCAGCAGTTCCCGGTTGATGACCCGGTTGCAGAGCTGCTGCAGTGGGGCCGGTCCCTCCTCGAGCCAGCGCTGCAGGTGGTAGCCCGTTCGGATGTCGTCATTGCCAAGGAAGGCCTCTAGGTCCAGCTGTTTGGCGTCCCAGAGCCAGCGCTCCATCACCGCATCGGCCCAGACCTGAGCTGGGCCGAGCTCGCGGGCGAGCGCGATGGTGCGGTTCAGAAGCCAATTGCAGACCACGTTGAGCCGGTGGTTGTAGACGCTCCGGTACATGAGGTTCCGCACCACGAGGTAGTGCTCCACCGCCATGAGTCCTTTGGGCTGCAGCGCGAGTTGGCCGTCGGGGGCGAGGGTCAGGCTCGCGAGAATGCGCTCAAGGTCGAGGACCCCATAGCTCGCGCCGGTGTTGTAGCTGTCGCGCAGGAGGTAATCGAGGCGATCGCAGTCGAGTTGGCTGCTGACCAGCGCCTTGATCGCCGGATTGCGATAGCGGCCGTGCTCGAGCAGGGTCGCCACTTGATCTGCGGTGCCCGGCGCAAAGGCCTCGAGCGGCTCCCGCAGCGCAGGGTGCTCGCGGATGAGGCGGCTGGACCAGCTCTCATGGTGCAGCCCATACATCTCTTCGCCGGTGTGGCTGAGCGGGCCATGGCCGACGTCGTGCAGGAGGGCCGCGGCGTAGAGCACCCCCCGGTGCTCGGTCAGCTCTGTATGGCTGCGCCCCAGGTTCCCCAGGGCCTGGCGGGCCAGTTGCAGGACTCCGAGGGAGTGGGTGAACCGACTCGATTCGGCCCCGTGGAAGGTCAGGTAGGCCGGTCCCAGTTGCCTGATGCGCCTGAGGCGCTGAAAGACCGGCGTATCCACCAGGTCAATCGCGAGGGCTTCTGCGGGCTCCTGCCGGGAGAGGCGGATCGCCCCGTGGAGTGGATCGTGATAAGTGCGGGCGCTCATCCGGCCTGGATCTGTTCAGCGAGTTGATCGGCGGCAACCGCCAACCAGGTGTCCCCATCGCCGCCGGGGTTGAGCGGTTCCGGGTCCGCCAGGCGCTGGTTGGGCTCGATCCCCAGGTTTTGGATGTCCCGGCCACTGGGGGTGAGGTAGCGGGCCACCGTCACGGCCAGTCCACTGCCATCCCCCCCGAGGCCAATCAGGGTCTGGATCAAACCTTTGCCAAAGGTCCGGCTCCCCAGCAAGGGAGAGCGCTCATCGTCCTGCAGCGCCCCCGCCAGGATTTCGCTGGCGCTGGCGGTTCCGCCATTGACGAGGGTCAACATCGGCCCGCCATAGAGCTGGCCGCGGTTGGCCTGCTGGGCATCGCTGAATCCGTCTCGGTTTTGGGTTTCCACGATGGGCCCGCCATCCAAAAAGATGTTGGCGACGGCCAGGCCGGCACTGACCAAGCCCCCCGAGTTGTTCCTGAGATCAAGAATCAGACCGTCAATGCCCTGGGACTGCAGGTCCTCCAGCGCTTTGGCCAGCTCCTGGGGCACCGGCTCGGCGAATTGCGCAATGCGGATGTAGCCCAGGCGATGGCCGGCGGCTTTGAGCAGGCGACTGCGGACGGGCTGCAGATCCACCTGCCGCCGCTTGAGCTCCACCTCTTGGTTCTTGCCGCTCGGGGTGATCAGCTGCAGCAGAACAGACGTTCCTTCTTGGCCCCGCAGCCGAGCAGCTGTGGCTTCCAGGCCGAGCTCGGCGGTGCTGATGCCGTCGACTGCCTTGAGCACGCTGGCGCTGCTGATGCCCGCTTCAGCGGCGGGCGACCCCTCGAGGGGGGCAATGACGACGATGGCCGTGTCGTCCTGACGGATTCCCAGCTGCAGGCCAACGCCGCTGACGCTTCCTTCTGTATTGGCTTTGAGGGTGACGAAGTCAGCGGGCCTGAGTAGGCGGGTGTAGGGATCGCCAATCGGCGCAAGCATCGCCTCAATGGCGTCGTAGGCATCGGCGCTGCTTTGGATGGAGCGCTCCAAGGCCTTCTGCCGGAGCCGTTTCCAGCGGATAGTTTCGAAGCGGTCCGGATCGACGTAGCTCTGGTTCACCAGCCGCCAGCTCTCGACCACGAGTTGTTGGCCATCGTTGAGGGCCAGGGCCGGAGCGGCGGTCAGCCAGAGGCTGAGAATCCAGGACAGTCCAATGACCGCAAAGGATCTGGCTCCCTTGAAGTGCCGCGGAGTCGGGTTTTGTGGCGGTGATGTCACAAGCGGCGTCGCGCTCACGTGCGGCAGGTAGTGATCGGTAGACTCTGCCAACCAAACCCAATCGCTGCATGGCGAATTCCTCACCCGCCGCCGGCGGAAAGTCATCGCCCGTCTACGACTGGTTCAACGAGCGCCTGGACATCCAGGACATCGTTGACGACGTCGCGTCGAAGTACGTGCCGCCCCACGTCAACATCTTCTATTGCCTGGGCGGCATCACCCTGGTCTGCTTCCTGGTTCAGTTCGCGACCGGCTTCGCGATGACCTTCTATTACAAGCCGACCGTGGCTGAGGCCTACGCCTCGGTCCAGTACCTCATGACCGACGTCAGCTTCGGCTGGCTGATTCGCTCCATCCACCGCTGGAGCGCCTCAATGATGGTGC
>JAAZUZ010000098.1 GCA_018623875.1 Synechococcus sp. HW_metabat.21 | reverse complement strand
AAGCAGATCCGATTGCTATTGGAGGCCGCAAGCGTGGATCAGGCCTTGTCGGCCCTGGCGGCGGATGACGCCGGCCTGGCGGCTGGTCTGCAGCGGCGCTTGGCGGACGTCATTGAGCAGCGCTCCCGCGCATACCTGGCTAAGCATCATCACGATCCTGCGCTGCAGCTAGGCGCGGTGCTGTTTGATCGCAGCCGGAGCATCTGCGCCCGAGGCCCGGTCGGGGCAGAGCTTTTGGAGGGCTTTCGGGCCTGAGATCTAGGGTGATCTGAATGCCTGGGCCACAGCTGCTGGCCGCTCCATGTCAGACGTGACTCCAACCTCGATCGGTGAAACCAATCGCCATCCGGCGATTGTGATCCTTGATTTTGGTTCTCAATATTCCGAGCTGATTGCCCGTCGGGTCAGGGAAACCGAGGTGTATTCCCTGGTGATGGGCTACTCCACCAGCGCGGCTGAATTAAAGGCGCTGAATCCCAAGGGGATCATCCTCAGTGGTGGTCCCAGCTCGGTGTACGCCGACCACGCCCCGAAGTGCGATCCCGGGATTTGGGATCTGGGTATTCCGGTGCTGGGTGTCTGCTACGGCATGCAGCTGATGGTTCAACAGCTGGGTGGCTCTGTGGTGGCCGCTGGCCGCGCCGAATACGGCAAGGCGCCTCTGTTTGTCGACGACCCCACCGACCTGCTCACGAACGTCGACGAGGGTTCGACGATGTGGATGAGCCACGGCGATTCCGTCGAGCGACTGCCCGACGGCTTTGTTCGCTTGGCCCACACCGACAACACGCCTGAAGCGGCAGTTGCTGATCACCAGCGCCGTCTCTATGGCGTTCAGTTCCACCCAGAGGTGGTGCATTCCGAGTGCGGAATGGCCCTGATCCGCAACTTCGTCTATCACGTCTCGGGTTGCCTGCCGGATTGGACCACGGCGGCCTTTATCGACGAGGCGGTTGCCGATGTGCGCCGTCAGGTCGGGGATAAGCGTGTCCTGCTCGCCCTTTCCGGTGGTGTCGACTCCTCCACCCTCGCCTTCCTGCTGCACAAGGCGATCGGTGATCAGTTGACCTGCATGTTCATCGACCAGGGGTTCATGCGGAAGGGCGAGCCCGAGTTCCTGATGGACTTCTTCGACAAGAAGTTCCACATTCGGGTCGAATACATCAATGCCCGGGAGCGCTTCATCAACAAACTCGCGGGTGTCACCGACCCCGAGGAGAAGCGCAAGCTGATTGGCACCGAATTCATTCGGGTCTTCGAAGAAGAGAGCAAGCGCCTTGGTCCCTTTGACTACCTAGCCCAGGGCACGCTCTATCCAGATGTGATCGAGAGCGCTGGCACCAACGTCGATCCGAAGACGGGTGAACGGGTGGCGGTGAAGATCAAGAGCCACCACAACGTTGGCGGCTTGCCCAAGGACCTCCAGTTCAAGTTGGTGGAGCCCCTGCGGCGTCTCTTTAAGGACGAGGTCCGCAAAGTGGGTCGCACCCTGGGACTGCCCGAGGAGATCGTCGGCCGCCATCCCTTCCCTGGTCCGGGTCTGGCGATCCGCATCCTGGGTGAGGTGACCAATGACAAGCTCGACATTCTTCGGGATGCCGATCTGGTGGTCCGCGAGGAAATCAAGGCCGCGGGGCTGTATCACGAGATCTGGCAGGCCTTCGCGGTGCTGCTGCCGGTCCGCAGTGTTGGCGTTATGGGTGACAAGCGCACCTATGCCTTCCCCGTTGTTCTGCGCTGCGTCTCCTCGGAAGACGGCATGACGGCCGATTGGTCCCGACTCCCCTACGACCTGCTGGAGAAGATCTCCAACCGGATCGTCAACGAGGTCAAAGGGGTCAACCGTGTCGTGCTCGACATCACCAGCAAGCCCCCCGGCACGATCGAGTGGGAGTAATTCCCGCGCCCTGAACCATGGCTTCGGCCGGGTGACTCCGTTACCCTCGGGACCCCCGGCCCAGGAGCCTTGACCGCCGCCCCTCCGCAGGACATCCAGCTGCAGCGCCGCCTTCAGCAGGACAGCATTCAGCTGGCAGGGAAGGTTGTGTACCTCAACCCTTTTCTCTATTGGCGTCGTTTTGACGCCAATACCGACCGTTGGCTGCGGGAGCCTGGCCAACTGGCGGAAGACCAGATCACGACCAACCGGGTGCGCTTTTACCCCGAGTTGGACTGGGAACTCCTCAGCGAGAACGACCGTGCCGTCAAGGACGGTGCCGTTGAGATGTTCCTGAAGAGCCTGGAGCTCATCAGCACCTTTAATCCTGAGCTCACCCCCGGCCAGCTGCTGGAGGTCGAGCGCAAGATGGCCGTCACCAAGAAAAAGGCCTTTGAGCGCTGGGTCTCTAAGTCCCTGAAGCGTCGCTTTCAGCAGGAGGCCAGCGAGCGTCGCCGCTTCGATCGCGAGCGCTTGGTGCGTGACTGGAGCGAGTGGATGGTGCTGCCGGTCACTCGCCAGGCCCTACTGCCCCTTTCAGCCCTGATGGTGATCGCGGTGGGTGCGGGTTGGTGGCTGGGGTCTCAGCAGTTCTGCCGTCAGCAGATTGTTCAGCCCGCCATCTCGCGCAGCGCGCTCTAGGTCAGCCAGATCGCTGATCAGGCGCCAGACTGAGCGCACTCATTGCCTCGCTTCATGGGCTCCGACCCCCTCGACAGCCTGCGTTTGACCCTGATGCAGGACGTCCTTCCCGTGGGGATGGCGGTTGTGGAGCGGGCGAAACGGGGCGGTGCCCGCGATGTGGCGGATGCATTCTCGAAAGGTCCAGATGGCCTGAGTGCGCTTCGGGAGGAAGGGGCGGATGCCGCCCGCCAGGTCCGTGAGCGGCTCGACCAGATTCAGCCTGGCTTGGGCAACCCGGTCATGAAAGTGCAGGTGAGCGATGTGCCTGTTGAACCGGCCCTCGATGCCGGGGAAGAGGAGTTGCAGCTGGTCTTGGCCCGGATCTCTGAGCGGTTGACGTTGCTCGAGCAACGGCTCACGCAAGGGAGCTGAACCCTTGGCCATTGCCTCCAATCCCCATCGCAGTGCCGGTCTCCAGCGGCAGCCGGCGATCCTCTTGGGGTTGGTGCTCTTCTTCGCGTCGGCCATGGTGCTGCGCCTTGGTTGGTTGCAGCTTCTGCACGGCAGTGAAAACCGAGAGCGGGCCGACGAAAACCGCATCCGCTTGCTGGCCCGGAATCCCGTGCGCGGGCGGATCCTGGATCGCCATGGCCAGGTCCTGGTCTCTAGTCGTCTGATCTACAGCCTCTATCTGCAGCCCAAGGATCTTCCGAAGGGGTCCTGGCCTGCGCTGCGGGATCGGCTCAGCGGCCTGTTGAACATCCCCCAGAAACAACTGGAGCAGCGCAAGCGTCGAGGGCCGGGCAAGCAGGAATACCGGATTGAGCTCGCGAGTGAACTAACGCCAGAGCAGGTGCTGCGCTTCCGCGAGCAGGCCAGCGACCTGAGGGGCGCCCAGGTGGATCTGGACGTGGTGCGCAGCTATCCCCATGGCTCGCTCGGAGCCCACACCTTGGGCTACACCCAGCCGATCACCGAGGAGGAATACAAGGTCCTGGCGAAGCGGGGCTACAAGATTCGCGACCGCATCGGCCGGATCGGTGTGGAGGCCGCCTACGAGAAACACCTGCGCGGCACCTGGGGCGGCCAGATGGTCGAGGTCAACGCCATGGGTGAGATTCAGCGCGTCCTCGGTGATCGACCGTCCAAGGCCGGCAAAGATCTGGTGGTCACCTTGGATTTGCCGCTGCAGCGCGCGGCTGAGGCCGCCCTTAAGGGCAAGCCGGGGGGCGCCATCGTCGCCCTCAATCCCAGAACGGGCGCGATCTTGGCCCTCGCCAGTCGCCCCACGTTCGATCCCAACTTCTTCTCGAAGACCGTCACCACCCAGCGGGAGTACGACGCCTTATTTGCCTCGCCCTCGAAACCGCTCTTCAGCCGGGCCATGAATGCCTACGACCCAGGCAGTACGTGGAAGCCGGTGACCGCTTTCGCCGGGATGGCCTCGGGCAAGTTTCCGCCGAGCACCAAGTTGATGACCCGCGCCTGCATCACCTATGGCGGGCACTGCTTCCCGGACCACAACGGCGCCGGGTTTGGCTTGATTGGCTACGAGGACGCCCTGCGCTTCTCGAGCAACACCTTCTTCTACCAAATCGGCGTTGGGGTGGGCTCGATGCCGCTCTATGACGCCGCCGTGAAGTTGGGCTTCACGAAGCCCACCGGCATCGAGATTGGCTACGAGGAAAGCACCGGCCTGGTGGGCAACGAGCAGTGGGCCGCCAAGGGGCGGACCTGGGGCAAGCCCGGCACCACCCCCTGGATTCCCGAGGACATGGCGAGCATGTCCATCGGTCAGTCCGTGGTTCAGGTCACCCCCCTGCAACTGGCGCGGGCCTATGCCGTCTTTGCCAATGGCGGCTATCTGATCACCCCGCATCTGGTTGATCGAGGCCTGGACTGGACGGCGCCTCCGCGGCGCACCAAGGTGGACATCAAGCCTTCCACGCTGGCCACAATCAACCTTGGTTTGCGCAAGGTGGTTCAGGAGGGTACCGGCTATGCCATGAACCAAGCGGCGGAGTTGCCCCCCGTCGCCGGCAAAACCGGCACGGCCGAGGACAGCACGGGAGGACCTGACCACGCCTGGTTTGCCTGCTTTGCCCCCTATCCGAATGGGGAGATTGTCGTGGTTGCCTTTGCCCAGAACACTCCGGGCGGCGGTTCAGTGCACGCGCTGCCCATGGCCCGTCAGGTGCTGCAGGTCTGGGCGCAGCAACGCAACCGCTAGGCCAGGCTCGGGGCTGGGGCTTGCAGCACTTGCCGGTAGAAGCCGCGCAGTTGCTCGGTCGCTCCCGCCCAGCCCCAACGCTCGGCTTCCTCTCGGGCATTCCGGCGCAGCTGCTCACGCTCTCCGGGATCGCCGAGTAGCCGTTGGGTTGCCGCAGTCAGGCTTCCGGCACCGCCATCGGCTCCATCGGGTTCATAGAGACAGCCGTTGACCCCATCGCTGACAATGTCGGGGATACCGCCCCGGTTGGCGCCCACCACCGGGCAGCCTGCCGCCATGGCCTCGAGCAGGACCAAGCCCAGGGTCTCGGTGCTGCTGGGGAAGAGGAACGCATCGGCGCTGGCATAGGCACTGGCGAGCTCTTCGCCGGCCAGGTAACCCACGAAGTTGGTCGCACTGCCGGCGAACAGGGTCTCGAGTTGTTGGCGGTAGGGGCCATCCCCGACCAGAGCCAAGCGGGCATCGGGCATGGCATCCAGCACAGGGCGGATCCGCTCGATCTGTTTTTCCGCGGAGAGGCGACCGATGTAAAGCAGCAATTTGCCGGTGTCGCTCTGACCCGCCAGTAGTCGCTCGCGCATGTCCCGGCTGCGGAGCTCCGGGCGGAACAGGTCCGTGTCGACTCCCCGCTGCCAGAGATCGGTGTGCTGGATTCCCTTCTCGCTCAGCTCCGCCACCATCGCTGTGGAGGTGCAGAGGTTCAGCTGGGCTTGGTTGTGGGCCATCTTCAGCAGTTCCCACAGCACCGGCTCAAGCATCCCGAGGCCGTAGTGCTCCAAGTACTTGGGCAAGTGGGTGTGATAGCTGGCGACAAGGGGGTACCCCTTGGTCTTAGCCAACCAGATCCCCCCCAAGCCCAGCACGGCGGGGTTGACCACGTGAACCAGATCGGGGGCAAAGGCCTCGAGTGCGTCGGAGACCGATGGGCGCGGGAGCGCCAGCTTGAGCTCCGGATACAAGGGCAGGGGCATGGCCGGCACGCCCACCACCTGTGCGCCCATGTAGGTCTCGGGTGCCCCCTCGGGGCAGAAAATCATCACCTCATCGCCGGCCGCCACCAGGTGCTGCACCGTTTTGGTGAGCCGGGTGACGATGCCATCAACCTTCGGCAGGAAGGTCTCGGTGAAGAGGGCGATTTTCAAGGCAATCAGGCCGCCTTAATGGCTTGCTCCTGGGTTTTGGTCCAGGCCGAGGTGCAGAGGATGCGGTTGCGGTCGCAGCGGTCCGCGTAGCGGGTGGCGATGTCCACCACTTCCTTCAGTAGACCGTCATCGAGGGTGGTGGGGTTGAGGCCCAGCTCGATGAAGCAACGGTTGTCGACGATCAGATCGTT
>JAAZUZ010000097.1 GCA_018623875.1 Synechococcus sp. HW_metabat.21 | reverse complement strand
GAGGAGTGCCGCCAGGGTGAGCACCCCGTGCAACCTGGACCACGGCGCCATGGGGGATGCCAAGACGGGTTCAGGACCAGTGTTCCCGGTTGGGCTCAGCCGTGTTCGGGCATCTCTGAGGTGAGCAGCATCGATCCAAACCAAAGGCTGCTGAGGACCACCGCCGCTAGTACCCCGGAGCCAATGCTCACCTTGACCATCAACAGAGGTACCGCGATGGGAAGGAGAACGGCTCCAGCAAGCGGGGTGAAGGCGACAACGGCTTTCATCGCGGGTCGGTGATCAGAACCACTCGGCCACAGCTTGGTCGCTGGGGTTGCTGTTGTCTTCCGGTGTGCTGCGATCGAAATTCAAGGTGATGTTCCGCTTCTGCTCGCCGTCGGCCGCAATCGCCTCAATCGCATAGACCTGTTCGCCATCGCGGAAGGGCACCTGGACGCGGAAGGTGCCGTCGCTGGAGAGGGGGACGTCCTCACCGCCGATGCTCAGGCGGGCCGAAGGGTCAGTGGCGCCGTAGACGATCAACTCGGCATCGGCCACGAGCCAGAAGGCCCGCTTGCGTTGACCGACCATGCCGCTGCCCGATTCGTTGCGGCCGCTGGCCCAGAGGCCGGCACCCGAGGCGTTCAGGCCGGCGCTGCTGTCGCTGCCCAGTTCGTGGAAGGCCTCCGAGCCGCGCCCCATCGTCCGCCCGAAGCTGGTTGCGGTTTGGTAGAGCCGCTCGTGCAGCCCGCTATCGGCACCGCTGCTGGGTTGGGTCGTGATCCCCGCTGCATCGGCCGACCCCAGTGGGGCGTCAAGGGAGAAGGGAACGAATTGATCAAGGATCTGTTCGCTGGGATGGAGCGCCGGAACGCGCGCCACCGAGGAGAAGGCCAGGGAGATCCAGCCGCCGGCGCTGACCCGGTAGCCGAGCTCGACGCGGTAGTCCCGATCGCTTAGGGGCACCGGGAGGTACCACTCAGTGGCATGGCTATCGACCGGCACTTCCTGCAGGGTGTGCGGGTGCACACCACCGTTGCTCACGCCCGTGACGTCGGCCACGCGTAGGCAGAGCTGGTTGGCGCCGTCCTTGAAGGCCTGTTGGCGATCCAGTTCTGAGATTTCCCAGAAGACGTAGGCCCACTGGGGATCGCGGGGCAGAAACACCACGCGGGTGCTGTCGGTCGTTGTCGGCGGGGAGCTGTGCTCCTGTTCGACGCTGCTGATGTCCGCTTGGCGCTCGCCAATGGCGTTCATCAATTCCGCCTTGGTCTTACGGCTGTAGAGCGTCACCCCGAGTTCGCTGGCCACCTGCCGCAATTGGCGCAGGGTCATGCGGGCCAGTGAAGACAGGGCTTGCGTCACAGCTCTTCGGATTCCTTTCGGGATCAATGGACTTACTTTCCCCGATCCCAAAGGGAATCGGCAGTCGGGGTCAGGATCCCGTGACTGCTGCTGGTCTTGAAACACAAAAAAAGCGGCGGTTGAACCGCCGCTCCAGAGCACTTGGTCCGCGAATCAGCGGCCGATGCTGCGGTAGGGAACCTTCGAGAGGTAATCCATGTCGCTGTTGCCGCGGGGGCTGGCTCCGCGTGCCGCCGGCATGGAACGCACCCAATCGGTGTAGTCCTGGACGTAGCCGCCGCGGCGCTGCTTGGCGCGTGCAGGAATGCTCTTGGCGGTGCCGGTGTAGACGATTTGGGGGAAGCCCAGGATGCCGCGGTAGTACTCGTCGTACCGGGGGCTGGTGATGTTGAAGGGGGTTTCGCCCAGCTCGCGGCCGGGCAGAACCCGGGCGCGCTGATAAGGAACCGTGTGGTAGCCGAAATTGTCGAGGTATTCCTCGCTGTCGAGGATGGTGTCGACCAGGCCTTCGACGCCACGGGTGGCGATCACGATGGACCAGGCGATTTCCTCGGACTTGCCGTGGGTTTTACGGCCGAGCAGCTTCTCAACAAGGTGTTGAACAACCTTGTAGTTGCTGTTCATCCCGTAGAAGCTGCGCTTAAACGTGTCGGAGAGACACAGGCCACGGATGAAGTCGCGAACGGTGATCTGACCGTTCTTGAGCTGTGATTCCAGGTATGGATTGCGGTCCGACTTGAACGCGTGGAAGTAGACCTGGCGATAGGCGCTGTCGATAACGGTTTTGCAGTTCTCGCTATCGCTGGCGAATTCCATTGAATTCGCGCGCGCCGTCTCATCGGAGTTCACTCGGATGGGAGCGACCCTGTTGTTTTGAGTAGTGGGGGCGTACTCCAGAAGAGGGATGGCCACTCGAGCTTCGCAATCCAACGTCACGACCCTAAGCGGGGTGTTGTTTCAGATACCGCCTGCCCTTGGCGAGGGATCACAGTCCGTAACGTTCCTGAGGATTCACCAGCCCAGGGGTGAGATGGCCTCGAAAGGCCTCTGTTCACCGGAGTTCGAATCGGGCGCGGCTGCTCTCTCGTCGTCGCATCGGATCTCGACGCAGAAGGACGCGTTATTCGAGAGCCCCTCGACGGTGCTACTGCGAACCCGGACGTTGGGGCCGGAGAACGAGAAGCGCTCCCAAACGCTCATGGTTTCGTAGCCGGTGCTCAGCAATAGCCCGTCCCGGTCATCCATCGAGAATTCCGAGCTGGCTGGAGCCTTCTCGGCATAGCCCTGATCGCGCAGCAGGATCCCCGAGCGTCCCCGTTCATCGGTGGGGATCAGGCCAAACAGGCTTTCTCCGGTGTGGTCTTCGCCGGCCTTGTCCCAAGCCATCGAGGCGCTCCAGCGCACCCAGCAGCCCCCTACAAGGCGAGCGGGATCTTGACCATGGAGTGCCGCAATGTCGGCCAGGCGCTTGTCGCTGCGCTCCAGCTCCTCAACCACGATCAGCGATCCACCGGCTTCAGCGCGGCGGTGCAGCAGGTGATGAACGCTGCGCTGGGAGCGCCAGCGGCCGCAGCTCAGCTGGAAAAAGCTGAGGGCATCCTCAATCGCAGGGGTCACGGTGCCGGAGCAGTTGCAGCGATGATCGCAAGTCGTAGACGTTCCCTGCAGCGGTGCTCAGCGGAGTCCTGGCGGCCTTGGCGGGTGCCCTCTGTTGGACCCTGGCCAGCAGCCTCTGGCGGCGCCTGCCCACCGCCTTGAGTGCCAGTCAGCTCAACCTGCTGAAGAACGGCTTAGCTCTGGTGTTCTTGCTGCCGCTCCTGGGACGCTCCGGTGTGGCGGCTTTGGGACAAGAGCCCCGGGTCTTGCTCCTGCTGGCCGCCAGTGGGGTTCTGGGGATTGCGGTCGGCGACAGCCTCTTCTTTGCCGCGCTCCGCCGGATTGGCACCCGCCGCACCTTGACCCTGGACGCCGGTGGTCCGGCCGTGACGGCGCTGCTTGGAATGGCGGCCCTCTCGGAGCGTCCCAGCCCGCTGCAATGGCTTGGCATTGCCCTAATCACGGCCGCCCTTTGGCTGGTAGCTGGACGCGATGCGGAGGGCGCGCGCTCCAGGGATTGGGGACTCGGAGTCGCCCTGGCCCTGGGGGCCTTGGCCTGCGGGAGCGGCGGGGCCGTGCTTGCCCGGGCGGCGCTGCGTTCTGGTGCAATCGCTCCGCTCGATGCGGCCGCCCTTCGCCTCTTGGCGGCCGCCCTGGTGTTGCTCCCGCTGCTGCCCTCACTGCTGCATCGCCCTCAGGTCCCTCGACCGGTTGGGCGGCGCTGGCCCCTCGGCGTGCTCGCCACCCTGCTGGGGACAACGGCCGGCATCGCTCTCCAGCAGACGGCGTTGCTGCATCTCCCGGGCGCCCTGGCCGTGGCCCTCTTGGCGACGGCTCCGGTGATGGCTCTTCCGCTGGCGTCCCTCGAGGGAGATCACCCCGGCTGGCGCGGGGTCTGCTCGGCACTGCTGGGGCTGGCGGGTGTCAGTTGTGTGGTGGTTTAAGCCGTTCGTCGGCCTGTTGTTGCCCCCAACGCACGAGATCGGCGATGTCCAGTTCGAGGGAGGGTTTGCCGATGGCTTGGCCGATGCTCTCGAGCTGGGCGGAGGCTTTGCCGAGCTGCTCCACCAAGACCGGAATAAAGGTGGGATCCACCGCCAGGTTGGGTTGACGTTCCGCCCAAGCCCTGAGCCGCTCGCCTTCTGGCTGCTCACCCGCTTGGGCGGAGGCCTGCTGGAGGCAGCGCAGGCTGTGGGCCAGCAGGCGCAGGTGGTGGCGCTCGAGGGCGGGCAGCAGGGTGCTCTCTAGCTCGCTCAGGTCCTGTTCACTCAGCACGGCGTCAGCTTGGCGCGAGCCGGAAGCCGCAGGCCTGGTTGCCTTCGAGTAACCAGTGCACCCGATCGACCTGGCAGTCCGGGAAGGTGTGGCGAATCAGTTCCAGTTCCTGCTCACAGACGCAGGGGAATTGTTGGGCAATGGATTGGACCGAGCAGTGGAACTCGCTGAGCACCCAGCTGTTTTGCCCGGGTTCGGCATGGAATTCGGCGACGTAACCCTCGCCCCGCCGCAGCTCCACCAGCCGCTCGAGCCGTTCGGGAACCGTGCCTGTGCCGATTTGTTGGCGGTAGTCCTCGGCCTTCTCGCTGGCCTGCCGCTCGAGCAGCTCTTCCACCATGCCGCTGGGCAGGTTGGCGGTCATGGCGTTGAGCAGGCCCAGGGCGAAGTGCTCGCTGCCATTGGGGAACTGCCCGCGGCCACGGGTGGTGAGTCGCCAGCGGTTGCTGGGCCGGCCTTGGCCCTCACTGGATGGGCTGGCCTCGACCAACCCCTCTTCTTCTAAGGAGCGCAGATGGCGTCGCATGACCTGAACGGACACCTGCAGGGCCTCGGCGAGCTGGGCTGCCGTGAGCTCTCCCTGCCGCAACATCAAGCTCAGAGCGGCTTCGCGGGTAGGTGCCTGGGCGGAGACGCTCATGGTTAGAGGCGGTCAACCACACCATGCCACGGCCCAACGGGCACTGGCGAGTGTGGGCTGACGGCCCGAGGCCCCGATTGGCGCCGGCAACGCGCAACAATGGCCATTCACTGGTGATGCCCTAGGCCTCTATCGTCGAGTTACGAAACCGTCGCGTTTCGTAAGTTGGTGGTGGACGGGTCGCCGGTCCGCACGTTCAAGCTTCGTCCCTGCGCCCATGTCTGCAGCCCCCTCCCCGTCAGCCAGCGACAGCCTTGAGGTGATCCGCAAGTTTGCGGAGACCTACGCACAGCGCACGGGGACCTACTTCTGCAGCGACCCCAGCGTCACCGCTGTCGTGCTCGAGGGTCTGGCTCGTCACAAGGACGAGTTGGGTGGCGCGCTCTGCCCTTGCCGCCACTACGAAGACAAAGAGGCCGAAGTCGCTCAAGCCTTCTGGAACTGCCCCTGTGTGCCCATGCGTGAGCGCAAGGAGTGCCATTGCATGTTGTTCCTGACCGAGGACAACCCCTTCCGCGGTGAGAACCAGACCATCTCGATGGAAGACGTCAAAGCCCACACCGGTGGTTGAGGCTCGCTGATGAGTAATGCGCAGGCTGTTGGTGACCTAGTGAGTCAGCCGTACAAGTACGGCTTCGTCACTGACATCGAAACTGAAAAGATCGCCAAGGGCCTCAGCGAGGACGTGGTGCGTCTGATCTCCAGCAAGAAGGACGAACCGTCTTTTCTGCTGGACTTCCGCCTGCGGGCTTACCGCCAATGGCTCCAGATGGAGGAGCCGGACTGGGCCGCATTGGGCTTCCCGCCCATCGACTACCAGGACATCATTTATTACGCGGCCCCCAAGCAGCAGGACAAAAAGGCCAGCCTCGATGAGGTGGATCCAAAGCTGCTGGAGACCTTTGACAAGCTCGGCATTCCCCTGAGCGAGCAAAAGCGGCTCTCGAATGTGGCTGTGGATGCTGTTTTTGACAGCGTTTCAATCGCCACGACCTACAAGGAAAAGCTGGCCGAGCACGGGGTTGTTTTCTGCTCGATCAGCGAAGCGGTCAAGGACTACCCCGAGCTCATTGAGCGCTACCTGGGAACCGTGGTTCCCAGCAACGACAACTATTTCGCCGCCCTGAACTCAGCGGTCTTCAGCGACGGTTCGTTCGTCTTCATCCCCAAGGGCGTTGAGTGCCCGATGGAGCTCTCCACCTACTTCCGGATCAACTCCGGGGACACCGGCCAGTTCGAGCGCACCCTGATCGTGGCCGAAGAGGGCGCGTCGGTCAGTTACCTCGAGGGCTGCACGGCCCCGATGTTTGACACCAACCAGCT
>JAAZUZ010000096.1 GCA_018623875.1 Synechococcus sp. HW_metabat.21 | reverse complement strand
GGATCCGCCAGCGCGGTGAGTTGATCTGGGGGCCCACCAACCCGGCGAGTCCATCACCGCAGGCCATGACCAGCACGCCGGCCGCGACGGGGAGCGGTTGCTGGGGCCAGAACAGGGCCAAGAGAATCGTGATGGAAGCGCCGTAGGCGATCGTCCCGTAGCTGTGGCGTCCGACGTCCTCGACCGCAGGCAGCAGGCGGAAACGATGGTTGAGGGCTGTTCCAACCGTGACCAGGGCCGCGGCGCCGAGGGCCAAGTCGCGCGGAATCGCAAAGGCCCAGGCGAGCAGGACGACCGCGCCGGTGCCGATGTGCACGACCTTGCGGCTCCACTCTTTCTGGTGCGGCCAGCGCCTTCGAACGGCTAGGGCTGTCAACAGAACAGCGGCCAGCCACACCACGACCGCGGCCACACCGAGGAGCTGTTGCGTGACCACTGAACTCAGGCGATACGGCTCAAGCAGCCTGCTGGTAGTTGGTCATCAGGCGCAGCTTGAGGATCGCTTTGGATTCCAGCTGACGCACCCGTTCGCGGGAGACATTGATCTGGCGGCCGATTTCCGCCAGGGTCAAGGGCTCCTGGCCGGCCAGGCCGAAGCGCAGTTCGATGATGCGGCGTTCCCGCTCATTCAGCTGCGAGAGCCAAGTACCGAGGTGTTCCTTCTGAAGGCTGCGATCCATGGAATCCATGGACTCGTTGCTGTTGGGATCGGCAATCAGCTCGCCGAGGGTGCTCCGGTCGTCGTCGCCTCGGGCATGGGCATCGAGGGAGGCGCAGGGGGCGCTCTGGGAGATCAGTTCTTCCAGCTCCTGAGGTTGCATGCCCATGGCATGGGCCAACTCCAGGCGGTTCGGCTGCCGGCCAAAGCGATGGGAGAGCTCGCGGGTGATGCGGCGCATCTTCGAGAGCTTTTCGCTGACGTGGATGGGGAGGCGAATCGTGCGGGCGCTGTTGTCGATGGCCCGGGTCATGCCCTGGCGAATCCACCAGTAGGCATAGGTCGAGAACTTGTAACCCATGGCTGGGTCGAATTTGTCCACCGCCCGCTCCAGGCCGATGGCGCCTTCTTGAACCAGGTCGAGCAGTTCAAGCCCTTGGTTCTGATACTTCTTGGCGACGCTGACCACGAGCCGCAGGTTGGCGGCCATCATTCGATCGCGGGCACGGGTGCCCATCCGGATCTGGTGCTTCTGCCGGGCCGTTAATTCTGCTGCGGGGAGTTCCTGCAGGCGCTTCATGGCCTGCACATGGTGCGCTAATTCAATCTCTTCGGCGGGGGTTAGGAGCGGTACCCGCCCGATATTGCTCAGGTACCAGCCAATCGAATCAGCACTAAGGCGACCTCCTTGTCGGGATGCGGCGGATCGAGCGGTTGATTTGTTGCTCGAAGGGCCTGAAGCAGCGGGCTTGTTTGCAGGCATGGCAGCTGAGGCGCAGGCTTCGGAGGTTGCTTTGGGCTGGTGGTTGTCTCTGCTGAGTAGCAGAGGTGTTCAGAAGGCCGCAAAACAAATTGATTTGGCCGGAATGTAGCACTTCTGGCCAACGTGAGATGTATGGAATTGGAAGACTTACTGAGGCCTTTTCGTTCGTTTTTCTTTCTGTTTGTAGCCCTCGCTACGCGCCCGTCTCCACAGGGATCAGGCCCTTTCTCCAGCCATCGATCAGGTTGGCCTGCACCGCAATGTTCTCGTCCTCGGGGATGCGCCGGTTGAAGCTGCCATCGCTCTGCATGTCCCAGGCGGTGCAGTTGTCCTTGAGATAACTGTCGATCAGCCGTATCAGCCGTTCGTGTAGATCGGGATCTTCCACGGGAACCACAGCTTCGACGCGCCTGTCGAGATTGCGACCCATCCAGTCGGCGCTGCCGATATACATCTCAGGCTCGCCGCCGTTCTCGAACCAGAACAGGCGGGAGTGTTCGAGGAAGCGTCCGATGACGCTGCACACCCGGATGTTCTCGCTGACGCCGTCGAGGCCTGGCCGCAGGCTGCACATGCCGCGCACCACCAGGTCGATCTGCACGCCGGCCTGGGAGGCCTCGTAGAGGAGGGCAATGATCCGCGGATCCACCAGGGCATTCATCTTGGCCTTGATGGCAGCGGCCTTTCCGGCCTTCGCGTGATCGATCTCCCGCTGGATCAGCGCTTGCATTTGACGCCGCAGGGTGACGGGGGCGACGAGCAGGCGTCGGAAATCCTGCTGCTTGGAGAAACCGGTGAGGTAGTTGAACAGCTCGGCCAGGTCCTGTCCCAGTTCCGGCCTTGCCGAGAGCAGGCCCAAGTCGGTGTAGAGCGCCGATGTTTTTGAGTTGTAGTTGCCCGTGCCGATGTGGCAGTAGCTGCGCAGCAGATCCTTCTCTTTGCGGACCACCAGCGTGATCTTGGTGTGGGTCTTCAGGCCGATCACGCCATAGACGACATGGACGCCGGAGCGCTCCAGATGGCGCGCCCACTGAATGTTGTTGTCTTCGTCGAAGCGGGCCTTGAGTTCGACCAGGACCATCACCTGCTTGCCGTTCTCGGAGGCGCGAATCAGGGCGGCAATGATCGGGGAGTCCTTGGAGACCCGATAGAGCGTCATCTTGATGGCCAGCACCGATGGGTCATCGGCGGCCTGATTGATGAACTCTTCGACGGATGTGGAGAAGAGGTCAAAGGGATGGTGCAAGAGCACATCGCCGCGGCGCAGCACCGAAAAGATGCTGGTGAACTCTTCGGCCTTGATCGAGCCGTCCTCCAGAAG
The DNA here is from genome assembly GCA_018623875.1 of Synechococcus sp. HW_metabat.21. Lineage (GTDB taxonomy): Bacteria > Cyanobacteriota > Cyanobacteriia > PCC-6307 > Cyanobiaceae > Vulcanococcus. Next base: position 3,512 of record JAAZUZ010000096.1, on the reverse strand, counting down.
ACTCTTCTGAGCTCGGGCCAGGCTGGGCGCCGTGCGGCCCCGGTGAGGGGCGTCCTTCAGGGCCGGCAGGGGAATCGACAGCAGGCTCATCAGATCGTCGAGTCCCAGCGGCCCGCCGATGCGATAGAGATCCTCTGGATCCACCCCGGTGCCTTCCAGCAGCAGTTCGACGACCGCATCGGGCATCTCGTCGGCAACTTCCAGGCGCACCACTTCCCCGCCCATCCGGCGTTTGCGTAGCCCCTGCTGCAGGGCTTCCATCAAGTCGTCGGCTTCCAGGTCCCGCAACTCCAGGTCCGCATCCCGGGTCACGCGGAAGAAGTAGTGCCCCTCCACCTCCATGCCGGGGAAGAGCAGTTGCAGGTTGAAGGCCACCACCTGCTCGAGGGGAACGGCGGTGAAGACCGGTTGGGGTTCTGTGGTGCTCAGCTCAGCGGGCAGTTCCACAAACCGCGGCAGGTTTTTTTGCGGAACCTTGACCCGGGCGAACTGCTGAACGCCGCTGTCGGGATCGCGGATCAAGGCCGCGATGTTCAAGCTGAGGTTGCTGATGAAAGGAAAGGGGTGCGCTGGGTCCACCGCCAGCGGGGTGAGCACCGGGAAGATGGCGCGCTGGAAGTAGTCGTTGACCCAGGCCTTCTGCTGTTTGTTCAGCCGTCTGTAGTCCAGGAGGTGCACGCCAGCTTCTGCGAGCTGGTGCTTCAGGTAGTGGCGGTAGTGGGCCTGTTGTTGGTGCAGCAGCGGTGCAAGTTCCTTGCGCACCAGGGCCAACTGTTGGCTGGGGGTGAGGCCGTCGTCGCTGAGTTTTTGAACGTCCGCTTCCACCTGTGACTTCAGGGAAGCCACCCGGACCATGAAAAATTCGTCGAGGTTATTGCTGAAAATCGCGCTGAACTTGGCCTGCTCCAGCAGCGGCGTGTGTTCGCTCAGGGCCTGGGCCAGCACCCTCTGGTTGAAGGCGAGCCAGCTCAGCTCCCGGTTGATGTAGAGCTCGGGAGCCACCACTGGATCAGCCATGGAGGCCCCGTCACCTTGAGGTCTTCAACGTAGCAATCAGAAGGGATCTGGGGCGTGTTCGCCGCGACGAGGGAGGCCTCCCGCGACCAGAAGTGCGACCCCGGCCAGGACCGTGATGCCGAGCCAAAAGGGACTGCGCTGACCCACGACGTCGTAGGCCAGGCCCGCCAAGGGTGGACCGATGAAACTGCCCAGGCTTTGCAGACCCTGCAGGCTTCCCAGGGCCGCACCTTGGCCGGAGTCATCGAGGCGTCTGGAGACCAGGGCCCGCAGGCAGGGGGTGACCAGGCCTGTGCCCAGGGCCAGGATCGCGACGGCGGGAAAGACGACGCGGGTGGCGTTTTCGGCGGTGGCCATCGGCACGAGCAGACAGCCGGCGATCACAAAGCCCAGGCCCGCCAACGTCAGCCGCCATTCGCCAAAGCGTTTCACCAGGGGACCGATCAAGCCGCCCTGGACGACCGTGGCAACAACCCCAACCACCAGGAAGGCATTGGCGGCCAGACCCGGACCCCAGTCGAAGGCCTGTTTGAAATAGAGAACGAGAACGGCGGTGAAGCCGTTGAAGGCCAGAAAGAAGAGGAAGAAGGCTCCGCACAGCCGCCGCACCTGCGGATTGGTGAACACCTTTTGCAGGGCAATCAAGGGATTGAGATCCCGTTTGCGCGGCATGGCCAGCCGTGCTTCCGGCGGATGGGTCTCCGGTAGGAGCAGCAGCACCAGCAGCAGGTTGATCAGCGCAAAGGCCGCAGCGGCCCAGACCGGAAGGGTGACGTTGGTCTGGGAGAGCAAGCCGCCGAAGGCGGGGCCGAGGATGAATCCAAGGCCAAAGGCCACGCCGATGAGGCCGAAGGCCTTCGCCCGGTTTTCGGGGGTGGAGATATCGGCCAACACCGCACCAGCGGTGGCGGCGGTGCCGCCGCTGACGCCATCAATCAGGCGGGCGGCGAACAGCAGCACGAGCGGAAGGCTGGTGCCTGCGGCCCAGGGGATGGCTTGCCAATCAATGCTGACGGTGATGGCAAACAGGCTCAAGCCCACCACCGAACCCGCCACGCAAATCCCGATCACGGGCCGGCGGCCGAAGCGATCACTGAGCGAGCCGATCAGCGGCGTGACCGCAAATTGGGCGATCGCGTAACTCCCCGCCAACAGGCCCAGGGTTCGCCCGTTGTCCGTGAAGCTCGCCAGCAGGAAGGGCAGCAGCGGAAAAACGATGCTTTCCCCAAGCCGATCGTTCAGCAGCGTGAGGAACGCGCAAAGGGAGGTGGAGGGCCGTTTCCAGCTCACAGGGAGGCACCCGGTGTTTGCCACACCATCCCACGGGAGGATGCTGCAACAGGCCGATGAGCGTTTCCCCGTGAGTGCCACTTCCCCTGAGCTGAGTCACCTCAACGCCAGCGGCGAGGCCCACATGGTGGATGTCGGTGGGCGGGCTGTCAGTGATCGTGTGGCTGTGGCCGAAGGGTTCATTCAGCTCTCGCCGGAGGCCTTGGCCCTGGTGGTGGAGGGCCGTGCCGCCAAAGGGGATGTGCTCGCCGTCGCGCGCGTCGCTGCGATTCAAGGGGCGAAGCGGACCTGGGAATTGATTCCCCTCTGTCATCCCCTGCCCCTCACCGGTGTTTCTGTTGTGATCGAGCCGGTGGCCGATGGCCTGCGCATCGAGGCTTCGGCCCGCACTACTGGGGTGACCGGCGTGGAGATGGAAGCCCTGACCGCCGTGCAGGTGGGCCTGCTCACCCTCTACGACATGGTCAAAGCGGTTGATCCGGCCATGACGATTGGACCCGTGCGGCTTTTGAGCAAGACCGGCGGTCGCCGCGGCGATTGGCAGCGCGATGACTGAGCCATACCCCAAAGAAGGCTTGCCCCTGGATCAGGCCCGAGCGCTGATCCTGCAAGCCCTTCAGCCCCTTGCGCTCTCAGAGTCCTTGCCCCTGCCGGAGTGTTTGGGACGCACCGTGGCGGAAGCGGTCCACGCGCCCGAGCCGGTGCCTGGATTCCGTGCGTCGATCATGGATGGCTACGCCCTGGCCGGCTCGGAGCAGCCCGCGTTGGGAGAGACCTGGCAGTTGGTCGGTCGCTCCGCGGCAGGGGCCCCGTTCCTTGGAACCCTGCAGCCTGGTCAGGCCGTGCGTGTGCTCACCGGTGCGCTGGTGCCCGAGGGCAGCGGCCGGGTTGTGCCCCAGGAATTGGTGGAGGCCAGCCATCAGGAGCTGCGCTTAATCAAGGCCTGCGGTGCCAATCCCTGGATTCGCTCCGCGGATGAGGAGACCGCCGCTGGTGGCGTCCTTGTTGAGTCCGGCCTGCGTCTGGGCGTGGCGGAGGTGGCCCGCTTGGCCAGCTGCGGCATCCAGCACTGCAGGGTCTTCACCAAACCCCGGGTCGGTCTTCTGATCAGCGGGGATGAATTGCTTCCCCCGGGGCAGCCCCGGCAGTTGGGGGAGATCTGGGAGAGCAACTCCACCTTGTTGCGCGCTCTGCTGGAGCGCCTG
>JAAZUZ010000013.1 GCA_018623875.1 Synechococcus sp. HW_metabat.21 | reverse complement strand
ATTTCAAGGAGGAAAGCGGAGAAGCCGAGCATGGCCAAGCGTCCGTTCCAGACCTCGGAGCTGTTGTTCCAACCCCAGGCCCACTTGTCCTGGGGATAGAGCTTGACCTGTGTGGGTAGGGCGGCGGCTTGATCGAGGTTGACCTCGGGTCCTTCTAGGGCGTGTTGGACGAGGTTGGCGAGGCCATCAATAAAGGAGGGAGTGGTGTCGAGAGCGGGTACGCGGCGGAAGTTGGTGATGCCGGCTTCCGTGGCGATTTCGCGGTACTCGATATCGATTTCCTCGAGGGTTTCGATGTGCTCGCTGACAAAGCTGATGGGGACGACGACGAGGTCCTTGACGCCGGATTCACCGAGCTCATTGAGGGCGTCATCGGTGTAGGGCTTGAGCCATTCCACCGGGCCGACGCGGCTTTGGTAGGCCAGGGTGAAGGGATTGGGGTGGCCGAGATCGGTGGCCAGCTTGTCCATGATCAGCTGGGCGCAGGTTTCGATCTCCTTTTGATAGGGATCACCGGCTTCCTCGACGTAGCTCTTGGGGACGCCGTGGGCGGAGAAGAAGACGTGGGCGTCAGCGGGGTTGGGGCAGGCCTGGATCTCTTGACCGATCAGTTCGGCCATGGCGCCGATGTAACCGGGGTCGTCGTAGTAGCTGCGGATGCAGCGGATGGGGAGCTTGGAGAAGGAGGGATCGCCCTGACGTAGGCGTTGGAGTTCGCGGAAGCTGGAGCCGCTGGTGCTGATGGAGAAGTGGGGATAGAGGGGAAGGACGACCACTTCATCAATGCCGTCGGCCTTGATGTCGGCGACGGCGGATTCGGTGAAGGGGTGCCAGTAGCGCATGGCCACGTAGCTGGTGGCCTCGATGCCGCGCTGGCGGAGGGTGCTTTGAAGTTCGCGTGCCTGCTGCTCGGTGATGCGGCGGAGTGGAGAACCACCACCGATGGAGCGATAGGCGGCCTGTGATTTGCCGGCGCGCAGGCTGCTGATGAGCCAGGCGAGCGGTTTTTGGAGTGCTGGGTTGGGGAGCCGGATGATCTCCGGGTCAGCGAAGAGGTTGTAGAGGAAGGGGCCGACGTCCTGAATGCGCTCAGGGCCGCCGAGGTTCAGCAACACCACGCCGACCTTGGCCATGCCCCGCTTCATCGGACAACAACAGGGGCGAGCGTAACGCTGCCGGCTTAGGCCTGGTCGCTCCGGCCCAGGCTCGATAGGGTCGGCCGGAGCGCTTCGGTGACGAGATCAGCCTCGAACAGCTCGATCTGGCCCTTCGCGAACACAACGCGCTGCTGGCGGGCAGCGGTGTTTCGCTGCGGCTGGAACGGCGCGGGTCCCGGCTGGGCTTGAGGGGGCCTCTGCCCTGCCGCAGTGGTGGGTCGTCCCCGCGGGTGCAACGGATCAGCCTCGGCCTGGAGGCCGACATGGCCGGTCTGGAGAAGGCCCGCGCCCAGCTGAAGCAGGTGCAGCAGCAGCTTCTGCAGCAACGGTTCCGTTGGCAGGACTGGGGGGCAAGCCCCAAGCCGAGCGAGGACCGATCGCCTCGGTTGACCCCTCTTCTCCAGGCGGCGATTGGACCTCGGCTGGAGCGCTTTGAGCAGGCCTTCTTCAACGACCCGCGCCGCCGCCGCAACCCATCGGGTGCTCGGACCACCTGGAGCAGCGCTTACCGGCCCTATCTCAGACGCCTTGAGCGTCTGGCCCAGGACCAGGGCCTTGATTGGGGACTGTCCTTGCTTGAGGCCGTTCTCGAGAGTTACCCCCTGGCTTCGCGGGGGCGACAGCAATGCGGAACGACCTTGGCGGCCCTCGCCCGCTCTGAAGGCTTGGCGTTGCCCGCCGACTGGAGTGAGCGGGCCGCGGGCTACGGCCTCCATGCGGCCCAGTTCCGTCAGCTCCCCAGTGATCAGCAGATCCTGGACTGGCTGGAGCGGATTCCCAACCCCGGTTGGCGCTTGGCCTATGGCTTGATGGCCACCTATGGCCTGCGCAACCACGAGGTCTTCTTCACCGATCTGTCCGCCCTAGCCCCGGGGGGGGACCGGGTGATCCGCGTCTTGCCGACGAGCAAAACAGGTGAGCACCAGGTCTGGCCCTTCCAGCCGCAGTGGGTGGAGCGTTTCGGCTTGGAGCAGCTCGGGGCCCAGCGTCAGTTGCTTCCGGCGGTCTGCACGGACTTGCGGCAAACCACCCTGCAGCAGGTGGGACGGCGGGTGGCGGAGCAGTTTCGGCGCTACGACCTGCCCTTAACGCCCTATGACCTTCGCCATGCCTGGGCGGTCCGCACCATCCATATCGGCCTCCCCGACACCGTGGCGGCACGAATGATGGGGCACTCGGTGGCGATCCATACCCGGACTTATCACCACTGGATTACCAGGCGAGACCAACAGCAGGCGGTTGACAATGCCTTGGCCCGCCATCAGGCGGCAGCGGCCTGACCTTGGCAGATTGGAAGGACACCCCGCATGGTCGCCGTGTCTGATCCCAACGCCCTTGACCAGACGGCCTCGGAGCTCGGGATGGGCGGCGATCTGGCCCCTGAGGCCAGCGCCGATGCCTACCAGAGGCGCATGGCCCGTCGCAAGGAGGTTCAGCAGCAACGGGTTGGCGAGCGCTCCCTAGAGAAGGGCTTGGTGCTGGTCTTCACGGGCGATGGCAAGGGCAAGACCACGGCCGCTTTGGGGTTGGTGCTGCGGACTTTGGGCCATGGGGAGCAGGTGGCCGTGGTGCAGTTCATCAAGGGTGGCTGGCATCCCGGCGAAGCCAAGGCCCTGGAGGCCTTTGGCGAATCCCTGCATTGGCATGCCCTCGGTGAGGGGTTCACCTGGGAAACCCAGGACCGTGAACGGGATCGTGCCTTGGTGCAGGAGGCCTGGAAGCGCTCCTGCACCTACCTCGCTGATCCCAATCGCAAATTGGTGGTGCTCGATGAGGTGAACGTGGCCCTGAAGTTGGGCTACCTCGACGTCGAGGATCTGCTGGAGGGCCTGAAGCTGAGGCCTCCCTTGACCCATGTGGCCTTGACCGGCCGTGGTGCCCCGCCGGCTTTGATTGAGCGGGCTGACCTGGTCACCGAAATGAAGCTGGTGCGCCACCCCTTCCGGGAGCAGGGGGTGAAAGCCCAGGCGGGCATCGAGTTCTAGGAGCTGGCGTTGGCCTGGACCGTGGCCAGGGCACTCATCAGAACCGAGAGCCCACTAACCAGTAGAGCTCGGTGCACCACCGGCTCCCGCCAGGCGCTGGGGTCTTCGGTGAGCTGTTCCACCGCCGAGAGGGTGAGCCGGGCCATGAGGCCGCTGCGGCAGGAGCCGCCGGGGGGAATGGGTTGGTCTTGATGCCTGTCCATCGAGCACGCCCATCTTTCGCTCATCGAAGCGCTCCTGGCCAGCGTCGGCAAGGGATCTCACGCTTGCTACTGTTCGGCCAACGAAGCTGCAGCACGAAGGGATGGCCTATCAGCGCGTGTTGCTGAAGCTCAGTGGCGAAGCCCTGATGGGTGAGCAGGGCTACGGCATTGACCCTGCGGTTGTGGATGCGATCGCGAAGGACGTGGCTGCGGTTGTTGCCGATGGCAGCCAGCTGGCGATTGTGGTGGGCGGCGGCAATATCTTCCGCGGCCTCAAGGGATCAGCGGCTGGCATGGATCGCGCCACGGCCGACTATGTCGGCATGCTCGCCACTGTGATGAATGCCATCACTCTCCAGGACGGACTCGAGCGGGCCGGCATTCCCACCCGGGTGCAGAGCGCCATTTCGATGCAAGAGGTCGCGGAGCCTTACATCCGGCGTAAGGCCATTCGCCACATGGAGAAGGGGCGCGTGGTGATCTTTGCGGCCGGTACCGGCAATCCCTTCTTCACGACCGACACCACCGCGGCGCTGCGGGCCGCGGAGATCGGGGCCGATGTCGTCTTCAAGGCCACCAAGGTTGATGGGGTGTACGACAAGGACCCCAACAAGTACGCCGACGCGGTGCGCTACGAGAGCCTCTCCTTCATGGACGTCCTCAGCAAAGAGCTTGAGGTCATGGACAGCACGGCGATCGCCCTCTGCAAGGACAACGCCATTCCAATCGTGGTGTTTGATCTGTTCGGCACCGGCAACATTGGCCGGGCAGTGCGTGGTGAACCGATCGGCACCAGCATTCTTCCTTCGGCCTAACGGGTCGGCCCGATTCTTTTTTTCAGCGACTCCTTTTTCTCGCCATGGATCTCGAAGCCAGCATGCGCAAGTCGGTGGATTCCACCCAGCGCACCTTCAACACGATTCGCACCGGCCGAGCGAATTCCTCGCTGCTCGACAAGATCCAGGTGGAGTACTACGGCGCTGATACGCCCCTGAAGTCCCTGGCCACGATCAGCACACCGGACTCGACCACGATTCAGCTCCAGCCTTTCGATATGAGCTCCTTGGCTCTGATCGAGAAGGCGATCTCGATGAGTGATCTGGGCTTGACCTGCAACAACGACGGCAAGCTGATTCGCATCAACATTCCGCCCCTCACCGAGGACCGCCGCAAGGAGCTTTGCAAGTTGGCGTCGAAGTACGCCGAGGAGGGCAAGGTCGCCCTGCGCAACATTCGCCGTGATGCCATCGACAAGGTGAAGAAGCAGGAGAAGGAAGGCGAGTTCTCCGAAGACCAGAGCCGCGATGAGCAGGACAAGGTTCAGAAGCTCACCGACAAATTCATTGCAGAGATCGAGAAGCTTCTGGCGGAGAAGGAAGCGGACATCCTCAAGGTGTGAGCCAAGCCCACTTGTTTGATGTTGCCGTCGTCGGTGCCGGTGCGGCCGGTGGAGCGGCGGCCTATCACTTGGCGGCCCGTGGCCGCCGTGTGTTGCTCCTGGATTCCCAGGTGTTTCCCCGCTCCAAGCCCTGCGGTGGAGGCATGGCGGCGTCGGTGCAGCGCTGGTTCCCCTTCGACCTGCAGCCGGCCGTCGATCGGGTGATCACCCAGGTGAAGTTCACCTGGTGCCTGGAGGATCCGGTGGTGGCCGTGCTGCCGGGTGATTCTCCGTTCTGGATTGTTCAGCGCTCCAAGCTCGACCACTACCTGGTCCAGCAGGCCGTGGCCGAGGGCGTGGAGCTTGAGGACGGATCCGAAGTGTCGACGATTGAGCGGGATGGCGACCAGTGGTCGCTCACCGCTGGGGGCCAGGGCTACCGGGCCAGAGCCGTCGTGATTGCGGATGGCTCCAATTCCCGTTTCGCGGCCCCCCTGGGACTCGGCCCCAGTCAGCCCCGCTTTGCCGAGGCGTTGGCGGCGGAGGTCGATGCCGATGTCCTGGAGGGGGACACGGCACGGTTTGAGTTTGGTCTGGTGCGCCATGGGTTTTCCTGGGCCTTCCCTCGCCAGGGGGGCTACAGCATTGGTGTCGGCACCTTCATTGGCCGCGATGCAGCTGATGCTGATGCGGTCTTGGCGAAACTGTTGCCGTCACTGGGTTTGCCCCCGGATGCTGGGCTGCGGCGACGCTCCCCGCTGAGGGTCTGGGATGGTCACCACCCCTTGCATGTGCCCGGGGCAGTCGCAGTTGGTGATGCAGCCTCCCTCTGTGACCCCTTCCTGGCGGAGGGCTTGCGCCCGGCTTTGATGAGTGGGGTCCGCGCCGCAGAGGCGGTGGACCGATTCTTGGGCTGCTCTGCGGCCGATGAGCAACGACAGGCCCTAGCTCAGTACAGCGCTGACATGCGCCAGCAGTGGGGAGACTCCATGGCCTGGGGCAGGCGTATCGCCCAGGTCTTCTACCGGGTTCCCAAGGTTGGCTATCAGCTGGGGATCAAGCGCCCCACCGCACCACAACGGATCGCCCAGATCCTCTCTGGCGAGATGGGCTATGGGGATATCGCCCAGCGCGTGATCAAACGCTTGCTGTTCAAGCGCGGCTGAGTTCCTAGCCGACCTTCGTGCAGTCCTTGAGTTGGCGGAGGCGTTGATCGATGGAGCCGAGGAGCTCAATGGCAAACATCGGCGACTCTTGGACCGCGAAAAGGAACTTCTCGCGATTCATCTTCAGCAGTTTGCAATCGCTGACTGCTTTGGCGTTGCCGTAGCGGCGATGTTCCGCCGTGACCAACGCTCCGGCCCCGAAGACGTCTCCGGCCTGGATCACTTCATGGCCGACCTCATCGTTCCAAGTGAGTTCGACGGTTCCTTCGAGAACGCCGAACATGCAATCGCCGGTCTCGCCGGACGAGAAGATCGACTGGCCTGTTGGAGCCTGAATGACCTCGCCCTGGCTCGCCAGGGCGCGCATGGTTTCGAGGGCGTTCACTCAGGAGCCACCACGGAGATGCCGGACTTTAGGTCAGGTGTTCAGGGCAAGTGCCGCGCCAAGGCCGCCCCGGATGTCGTTGGGCAGGAGGCGTCCATCGTGGTCGGTGTCCAGGGCGTCAAAGACGGCATCGCTGCCCAACCACTCCTCGCGGGTAATGCAGCCATCGCCATCGAGGTCGTTCAGAAGGAAGATTTCCTGGGCGGCATGTTGGAAGGCACCTGCGCCCTCCAGTTCTCCGAGGCGGTGTGCCAGCTGGGCTTCGAGGGTTTCGATGGCTTTGGTGAAGCCCCGGATGCCTTCATCCAGCTTTTCGGTCGCCATCGGATCCTCAGCCATCATCCCCTTGAAGCCCGCAGCATCCAGATGAATCTGTTGCTCGGTTGTGGCCGGGTCGAAGGGGTTGAGTTTGCGTTGTAGATCGCCCTGGGTGTTGCGCAATTGATCGAGCAGCTTGGGGGAGATGGTCAGAAGATCACAACCCGCCAATTCGATGATCTCGTCGATATTGCGGAAGCTCGCCCCCATTACCTCGGTCTTGTAGCCGAAGGTCTTGAAGTAGTTGAAGATCTTGGTGACCGAGAGGACACCGGGATCCTCGTGGCCGGGGTAGCTCTCGCGGCCGGTGCTCTTCTTGTACCAGTCGAGGATGCGACCGACGAAGGGGGAGATCAAGGTCACACCTGCTTCTGCGGCAGCGACCGCTTGGGCAAAGCTGAAGAGCAGAGTCAGGTTGCAGTGAATGCCCTCCTTCTCCAGCACCTCGGCGGCTTTGATGCCTTCCCAGGTGGAGGCGATCTTGATCAGGACGCGATCGCGGCCGATGCCGGCTTGGCGATAGAGGCCGATCAGCTTGCGGGCTTTGGTGATTGTGGCTTCGGTGTCAAAGCTCAGACGGGCATCGACCTCAGTCGAGACCCGGCCAGGGACGATCTTGAGGATCTCCTTGCCGAAGGTGACGCAGATCTCATCGAGGGCTTCGCGCACCACCTCTTCGGCGGGGGCCGATGGGCCGCAGACCTCGCGGGATTCGCGCAGGGAGGTGTCGATCAGGTTCTGATAGGCCGGAATCTGGGCGGCCGCCAGGATCAATGAGGGGTTGGTGGTGGCGTCCCGGGGGGTGAACTGCTGGATCGCATCGATGTCACCGGTGTCGGCGACCACAACGGTCATCGCGGCCAGTTGGTCGAGGAGATTGGCCATGCCGGGAACCAAACGTAATTTCAAGCTAGCCATGCAAAACGGGGACAGAACCCCGTTGTCATCAAGCGGTCACCGATTCAGCTCGATTGCCGGGCGGTCGTTGGCACGGAACGGCTTGGGGGAATCTTTTCCAGGACCAGCAAGGCTTCGATGATCTGTTTGGCAACCGGCACGGCAACGGTTGAGCCGTAGGCGTTCTCGCCTTTCGGCTCGTCAATCAAGACCAAGACCACATAGCGCGGTTGATTGATCGGCAGATGGGCGATGAAGCTCGTGATCTTGGCCCCGGAGACGTAGACGCCATTGCGAGCTTTTTGTGCCGTTCCGGTTTTGCCACCAATGCGGTGTCCGGGGATTTGAACGCCGCGTCCACTCCCTTTCTCCACCACGGTCTCCATCCAATTGAGGACGGTCTGCGCGATGGCCGGTCGGATCAGTTGCACCCCAGACGCGGGCGGGGCGCTGGCAAGGTCGTCGCCGGAGCGCAGTCCCCGAGTGATGTGCGGACTGACCAGCCTGCCGCCGTTGGCCAACATGGCGTGCAGCTGAATCAGTTTCAGCGGCGTCAGGTTGAACCCTTGGCCGAACGCGGCCGTCGCTGGTTCAATCGGTTGGGTCTTGAAGATCTCGAGGGGTTTTAGTTGGCCCGCAACGGCGCCCGGAAGGTCGGTGTCGGGGGTGTTGTCGATTCCGAGGGTGTGAAGCCAATGCCAGAACCGTGCCGGTTCGACGCGCCGCATCGCCTCGACCATTCCGACATTGCTTGAGACCTGCAACACCGTCGGGAAGTCGATGATCCCGTTGGCTTTGCGGTCGTGGTTGTTGATTGGCCAGCCACCAATGGTGAGCTTGCCGGAGTCGTTGACCTTGCCGGAGGGATCAATGGCGTTCTCCTGCAGAGCGATTGCCAGGTTGATCGGTTTAAAGGTGGAGCCCGGTTCGTAGAGGTCTTGGACCGACCATTCCCGAAACAGCCCGGGCTTGAACTTCCAGAACTGGTTGGGGTTGTAAGTCGGTGTGGAGGCCAGGGTCAGCAGTTCACCGTTGCTGACATCCATGACCAGCGCAGCACCGCGCTGGGCTTTCCACTGCTTCACCTGTTTGGCCAGGGCCATCTGGGCCACCTGCTGCAGGCGCGCATCCAGGGTGAGTTGAAGCTTCAGGTCATCGCCATAGAGAACGCCTGGCTGAAGCCCGTCGGGAAGGGGGGTGCCATCGGCTCCTCGCCGGAGACTTCGGGAGGCTTCTTGGCGACGCAGGTCGCGATCACGGCTCTGCTCGAGTCCAGCCTGTGGAATCCGCTCTAGGTTGAGGAAGCCGACGACGTTGGCGAAGAGCCCGGCCTGGGGATAAACCCGCTGCGGGTAGGCCTCGAGGTCGACACCACTGATGCCGAGTTCCCGAACCCGTTTGGCGGTTTCCGGGTCCAGTTCGCTGGCGAGTCTGACGCCCGATTTCCGGCCCTCCATCGCCTTGAGCAGCTCCCCCATCGGTTTGGCGAGCACCGGCGAGAGTTTGCGGGCCACATCCAAGGGGCTCCGCAGGCGTCCGATGTCGTCGCCAGGGAAGGAGAAGTAGCGGGGGTGGGCCCAGACGGTGAAACGCTCTTCATCTAGGGCCACCAGGCGGCCTTGGCGATCGACGATGGTCCGGCGCCGACCCAGGGGTGTGATCGTCTGGGTCTGGATTGCCCGGGCTCGGTTCAGCAGCTCGTTGCCTTGGATGACTTGGACCCAAGCCAGGCGAAGGGCCAGCCCACTCAGCCCGGCCGCCAGGAGGCCATAGACGATCCAGAGCCGCCGTGGTGGAACCGGCCGGAAGTCCACAACTTGGTTGCGTCTGGGCCGGCGACCTTTCCGAGGAGCAGGGGCGCGGCGGCCTTGCAGCCCCGGGGATCCCATCAGTAGCCCGGGAGGATTTGGCCGGGATTGACCTGGGCGAGCAGGGCTTCAAAACTCGGGCCTCCACCGGACGCGGGAGGAGCGACGTAGACGAGTTTTTCGCTGCTGGTGGGCTCTAGAAGGCTGGGTTTGCGGGTCATCGAGAGGTGGTGCTGCTCAAGCACTGCCGCCGATTCCTGCAGCCGGTGTTCGAGGCGTTGGGTCGCTTCGAGGGATTGGAAGCTGCTGGTCCAGCGGCCTTGCCAGTGCAGGGTTAGGGCGCTGAGGCCAACCACCGCGACGCCAAGTCCGATCAGGCTTCCATCGGCAATGCGGTGGAGATTTCCAAGCCAAGGGGCTTGTCGATCGAGCTTGCGTGCAAGCAGGGAGCCCTGAAGGAGCTCGAGGGATCGCCTGGAGCGGTTGCTCTGCGCTCGATTGCTCTGCTGGAGCGGAACGGCAACCACAACATCGAACGAGGTATGCGCAAGTCAACCACGCGAGAGCGCTTCCAGCAATGGGGTTTTCACCAACCCAGCACAACCAAATTCAAGAACGTCAGGCTGTTCCAGAGGGCGTGCATCAAAACGCAGCTGCCAAGCCGTCCGCTGCGCCAGCGCAACCAGCCCAATCCAAGCCCCAGCACCATCAAGGGCGGGAATTCACCGAGGCTGGAGTGGGCCACTGCAAAGACCGCGGCGCTGGCCACAATTCCCCAGGCCGATCCCCAATAACGGGCAGCCACCGGCAGGAGCACGCCGCGGAAGATCGTCTCCTCAAAGAGGGGCGCCATGACGATTGCCGTCACGCCAAAGCAGGCCAGGGCTGGGACGTTGTGGCCATTGAGAACGAGCTCCAGCAGCGGATTGCTGCCACCTGGATCGCCAAAGAGCTGTCCCTGGAGCCAGCCGACAAGGCTCACCAAGGGCAGGACCATCAAGAACCCCTTCAGGGCTTGGCCGAAACAGAGTTGTGGCGGTGACCACCGAAATTGCAGCCATCCCCCCTGGGGGCCAGGGCCCAGCGGCTTGAGTAGCAACCGCAGGATCACGAGCGGACCGGCCATCAAGGCCCCATAGAGCGCGACCACGCTGATGCCCTGTTTGAGCACCGCATCGATGGGCAAGTCCTGCAGTAGGCGGGTCAGCAGCGGTGCCACCAGGAGTGGGGTCAGCAGTTCACCGACCACGACAAAGCCGCCCGCCACGAGGAGGATGGTGTCGAGTCCAGAGAGATTCGGCCCCTGCCAGGGCGCGGCGGATTGGGCCTTGCCGCGCCAGCGCCGCCACAACTCCCACAGCAGCAGGGCAATGCCTGCGATGAGCCCAACGCCAGGGAGGAGCGTGACCGAGAGCAGTTGAGTGCTGGCCCTCCGCGCAACGGCCTCGCCATTGCAGGCTCCCTCCCCAAGCAGGGCTTCGCAGCTCCATTGCCGCAACAGCGTGGATCCCTTGAGCTGGTCCAGCAGTCCTTCGCGTTCGCTGAGGGGGCTCGCCTCGGGCGCCAGCAGGGCGCCGGCGATGGCGGAGGGGGCTCCTGTTCCAGAGCGGAGGTCCTTGAGAACGGCCTTGGACTCCTCCGCCTTCCCGATGCGTTGCAACAGCAACGCCTGCTCGAGCAAGAGCTCAGGGGATGGCGTGCGTCCGTCTTCCTCGCTGCTGGTGATCGCCGTCGTCAGGCTCTCCTGGAGGGACTGCAGAGGATCGCCGGCGTTCAGGAGCGGACGGATTGGTTCGCTGAGGTTGCCCTGGGCCAGCACGGTCAACTCCAGTTGCCGTCGGCTGAGGTCATCGCCAACGGAGGGCCGCTGCAAGCTGCTGACCAGCCCGTTCAGCCAGAGCAGAAGGCTTAAGGCCAGGCTGACAAGGGCGAGTGCCGACTTCCAGCTGGGGGTCTGATTGTTGGACTCGTGTTCCGTGCTCACCCCACTGCCCCGTGGTTCGTATGGGGGGCATTCTGTCGGCCCGGCTAGGGGTCAAAGAGCACTCCAATACGATGCTTTTTCGTTACGGAAGTGCCCGTGTCCCTCCGGATCCTGCTGGTTCGCCACGGCCTGAGCAGCTTCAATCTCGAGCACCGCATCCAGGGCCGGGATGACCTCTCCAGCCTGACCGAGGCTGGCTCAAAACAGGCCTTGGCCACCGGCGAAGCCCTGCGGGGTTTGACGATTGACGCGGCCTACAGCTCTCCTCTGAGGCGGGCCCACGACACCGCTCGCGCCCTGTTGGCGGCCCAGGGCTCGAGCGTTGAGCTGCAGCTCAGTGACGACCTGCTGGAAGTGGACCTGGCCCCCTGGAGCGGTCTGCTCAGTACGGAGGTTCAAGCCCAATTCCCAGAGGATTACGCCACCTGGAAGCAGCAGCCTGAGCAGCTCCAGCTGCAGCGTGCCGATGGGACGTCCTATGCGCCGATCCCTGAATTGATGGCGCAGGCCCAGCGGTTCCTGGATCGCTTGCTGGCGGCCCATGACCCCGCCGCCGGTGCGAACCAGACGGTGCTCGTGGTGGGGCACAACTGCATCCTGCGCTGCCTCGTGCTCGCCCTGTTGGGGCTGGATGCGTCTGGCTTCCGTCGCCTGCGCGTGGAGAACGCGTCCCTCTCGGTCTTCAATGTCAGCCCGGCCCCTTCTGGCTCCGCTGGGAAGCCCTGGGCTGTGCAAATCGAATCCCTGAACGGCACCACCCACCTGCAGCCTGAGGTGTGTGGCAGCAGCCTTCCCAGCAAAGGTCAGGGCCCCCGTTTGCTCCTGGTGCGCCATGGCGAGACGGACTGGAACCGTCAGGGCCGCTTTCAAGGGCAGATTGATATCCCGTTGAACGACAACGGCCGTGCTCAGGCCGCGGCAGCGGGTGAGTTTCTGCGCAAGCTCAGTTTTGATCGCGCCTATTCCAGCTCCATGTCACGGCCCCGCCAGACGGCGGAGGGGATCTTGAAGCATCATCCCGGTGTGCCCCTCACCAGCGTCTCGGACCTTGTGGAGATTGGTCACGGCGAATGGGAAGGCCGTCTAGAGGACGAGATCTCGGCCACGTGGGCGGATCTGTTGGCTGACTGGAAACGGGCACCCGAAACCGTTCAGATGCCGCAGGGGGAGACCATTCAGGATGTCTGGCAGCGCTCCCTGCGGGGCTGGAACACCATCGCGGCCAGCTTGGCCGCTGACGAGACGGCCTTGGTCGTGGCCCACGATGCGGTCAACAAGACCATCCTCTGCGCGTTGCTCGGTTTGACCCCGGGCGATATCTGGGCGGTGAAGCAGGGCAATGGCGGTGTCACCGTCATCGACTACCCCAACGGAGCCGATCAAGCTCCCGTGGTGGTGTGTTTGAACCAGACGGCGCATCTTGGGGGAGTGATCGACCGCACCGCAGCTGGTGCCCTCTGATCGCCTGATCCCCCAGCGTTAACGATGACCATGTCTCTCCCCCAAGCCCTGGTGCTGCGCCAGGTTCAGCTTTTGGAGGGACCGGGTCAGGCGCCGCACCGCACCGATGTGCGCCTGGAGGACGGCCGTCTCAAGGCTTGGGGCGAGGGTTGTCTCGATCCCTCCACTCCGCAGATCGACGCCTCGGGAATGCTCCTGGCTCCCCCACTGGTCGATCCCCATTCCTGCCTCGAGGATCCCCAACACGGGGTGGCCGAGACCCGGGCCTCCCTCGAGCGCTCTGCCATTGCCGCGGGCTACGGCACCGTCGCCCTTTTGCCGGACGCCAACCCTTGGCGCGATACCCCCGAGCGGCTCCAGGCCTTAGGCGTGTCCCCCGCTGGCGGACTGCAGCTGCTGCTTTGGGGCAGCTTCAGCTTGGCGGGGGAGGGGCTCGAGTTGGCTCCCCATGGCGATCAACTCGCGAGCGGTGCCCTTGGACTTGCCGATGGCTCCCAGCGACCCTCGCTCCCCTTGCTCGAGCGTGGCTTGAGCCTGGCGGAAATGGATCGAGCTCCGGTGCTCTTGGCTCCACGGGACCGCAGCTTGGCCCAGGAGGGCTTCGTTCGGGAGGGGGTTGAGGCGTTGCGGGCCGGATGGCCCACGGATCCCGTCACGAGCGAAACGTTTCCCCTGCGCACGCTCTTGGATTTAGCGGCGCGTTATCCCTCGGTTCGTCTGCAACTGATGAACCTCTCCACAGCGGACGCCGTTGCGCTCCTGGGCAGCCTGCCGATGGAGCAGCGTCCTGCAGCCACAGTGTGCTGGTGGCATCTTCTGGCGGATTCCGGCGGCTTGGATCCGATTGCGGAAGGGTGGCGGGTGGAGCCGCCCCTTGGAACGGCCCAGGACCGCGAGCGGCTGAAGCAAGGACTACGGGATGGACAGATCGCGGCGGTGGCCGTTCACCACCAAGCCCTGGATCCCGAGGAGCAACTGCTGCCTGTCGACCAGCGCCGTCCCGGGGTGGCAGGCCATCGCTTTGTCCTGCCTGCGCTTTGGCAGGAACTCGTCGAAGGCGATGGCTGGAGTGCCGATCAGCTTTGGCAGGTGCTCTGCTTTGGCCCCGCTTCCATGCTGGGTCTTGAACCTCCCACGCTCCAACTGGGAAGCGATCGCTGGCTGCTGTTTGATCCCTCGCAGGTCTGGTCGGCCCAGGCGGATCCCTATGCGCCGCTGGCCGCCAATCAGCCCCTCGGCCGCTCCACTCTGAAAGGTCAGGTGGTGGCGACGGGGCTTAACCCCCAGCTTTGGCGCCCGAGTTCTTGAGCGGATCGCTGCTGGTCAGCGCCCCCGAAGTGGACAAGGGCCAGAAGCGCCAGAACGCCCGGCCAATGATCTCCTTCTCAGGCAGGAAGGCCCCGCCGGGCCAAAAGCGACCATCCCAGCTATTGGCGCGGTTGTCCCCTAGGACCAGGACATGGCCTTGGGGCACAACGGCGTTGAGCGTGCGGCACTGCCCCATGCCCAGGGCGTCGACAGGGCAGTAGCGCTGGACGTAGGGCTCTTTAAGCCAGGTGCCGTTGACGTTGACCTCGCCGCGGGGATTGACCACAACCCGATCGCCGGAGACGGCGACGACGCGTTTGATGTAGGCGTCACAGGCTGGATCGGCAACTCCGGGGATGCTGTTGACGATCGGTAGGTGGGCGAGGACACAACCCAGCGGGCCGACCTTTCGATCGGCGCTCAGAACCGGATCGAAATGGTGAGGGGCACGGAAGACAACGATCTCGCCCCGCTTCGGTGCGCGGCTGCGCAGGGAGAGTTTCTCCACCAGCAAGCGATCCTGCAGCTGCAGTCCAGGAAGCATCGAGCCAGAGGGGATGTAGCGCGCCTCCAGGACGTAATGGCGTACCCCGAGGGCGACGCCCAGGGTGATCAAAACCCCTCGCCAGAACACCCAGGGGCTTTCTTGGGGTGGCTGTTTCCCGCCGGATGCTTGTGTTGGATCGTGCGAAGACAAGGACGGGGCTGCCAGCTGGGGGTTCGGCTAGGGAAGATTAGGTCGGTCCCCTCGCTTCATCGATGGTTCGTCCGCGTTGGTTGTCTGTTCAGCGAACTGCCGCGGCGCGCAGCTGGGTGATCTGGGATCGCTCCATTGCTCTGTGGGCGACCGTCAACTTGGTCTGGGTGGCCTTTGACATCACCTACGTCCCCTTTCGCACCTTCTGGTTGCAGCGGAATCTGACGCCGATTCCCCAGGTGCCCCTGGTGGTTCCCCTGAAGGTGCTGCCAAACATCACTCCCCTCTATGACCCGGTGAAGGGCATTGAGCCCCACCGGGAGACCCAGGCCTACCTGCAGCACTTCGATCAACTGGATGCAGCCCTCTCCCAGGCCGCTCCGATAAGCGGTTCCGCCGCGCTGCGTCGCCAGCAGGTGCAGTTGACCGAGGCGATGATCAACGAGAACCCGTTTGCTGCATCAGGCAATAGCGGGACGCTCGAGAAGATCAAGAACCGCCTGCGCCAGCGGGCTGGCTTGGATTCGGCCAAGCAGTCGGCGGAGCGCCTCCTCTCCGATCGCTGGTTGGAGCAACACACCTGGGAGGAGGAGCGCCGCTTCTGGCAGGAGCAGATTTTGCCGCTGGTGGCGACCAGCTACTGGCGCTCCATCGACGAGAACGGCCGGCCGAGTGATCACTTTTGGCGTTACGACCTTCTGCTGTTCCAGAGCGTCTTTGCCTTTGACATCCTGCTGCGGATGCTGCGCCTGCGGCGGCGCTTCCCCGGCTTGAGCTGGCGCGATGCCTTGCTGCGCCGGTGGATTGACCTGCCGCTTCTGCTGCCGTTTTGGCGTTGGATGCGGCTGGCGCCGGTGGTGGAGCGCCTGAGTCAGACCGGCCTGATCAATGTCGAGCCACTCCGGGCTGTCATCAGCCGCGGTGTGGTTTCGCTGTTGGCCCTCGAGCTGTTTGAGGTGCTGGCCCTGCAGTTGGTCGACGGCACCCAATCGCTGATCCGCTCTCCCCAGTGGCCTCGCATGATTCGCAGTCTGCGCAGTCATCAGAGTGTCAGCGCGCTGCCGCCGCAGTTGGAGCAGCCAATGCTGGGCTTGCTGCAGCTCTGGGGCCCGATGGTCTTGGGACAGGTCACCCCGCGGTTGACCCCAGAGCTCCAGTCCCTCTTGAGCCATGCCCTCGAACAGAGCCTGCGGGAGGTGCCTGGCGGTGCGGTGGTTCCATCTGCCCTTGCCCGGCAGCTCACGGCCAGCATGGTGGAGACCGTTGTTGAGCTCTCCAGGACCACGGCCGATCGTCTGGCTCAAAGCGATGAGCGGCAAGCGGAGCTGCTTCAGCGCTTCGGTGATCGTTTTTGGGAGGAGTTGGCCGCGGCGCTGGAGCGTGGCGACACCCTGGAACGCAGTCAGGAGCTTCTGTGTGGTCTGCTTCAGCAGGTCAAGCTGAACTACCTCGCCCAGGTCAACCGGGCCGGGATCGGAGCCCTGATGGAGGAGCTCGACGAATTGACCTCACCAGGAACTACGACCCCAGAGCCGCCTGCCACTCCTCCGGCTTGAAGCCCACCAGGGCAGTCCCGGTGTCCGTGATGGCGAAGGGGCGCTTGATCAACTTCCCGTCGGCGGCGAGGGCCGCCAACGCTTCCTCATCGCTGAGGGCGGCGACTGCCGCTGCCCCGAGGGCGCGGTAGCTCTGGCCACTGGTGTTGAAGAGCCGCTTGCGCCCCAAGCTGTTGAAGGCCAGCTGCAGGTCCTCAAGAGCGGGTGGCTCCAGGGTGATGTCGATCAGCTCAAGGGTGCCCTTGCCTACAGAAAAGCCCTGCTGGTCGAGCCATTGCAGGGCTTTGCGGCAGGTGCCGCATTTGGGGTAACTGAAAAGCCGAAGTCGGCTGATACTCACTTGCCCAGCAGGCTCTTGATGGCGCCCACGAGGCTGTTGGAGCCGGTACCGACAGCGTTCTGAGGACGGGTGCGAACGGTGACATCCCCGTTGACGCTGGTGCGGCAGCTCAGGCGGTAGTTGGCGGGACGATCGGCCAGGTAAACCTGCTCGACGTCGCTGCGGGGAGAAAGGTTTTGCATGCCCTCCACCACTTCAACGACGCAGGTGCCGCACTGGCCAACGCCACCGCAGTTGTTGAGGTTGCTCAGGCCGCCGTAGGGGTTGACTCCTGCGTCAACGGCCGCCTTGCGAAGGTTTGCCCCTTCAATGCAACCGACCTGCTGGCCTTCCTGTTCGAAACGGATGGTGGGCACGGTCGGTCGGGATCTTCGGCGCCGACAAACTTACCTGGCCGGCGCCGATCATTGACGTTGTTTTCTTTGGCTGACACCAAATGCAGCGTCCTGACGGCCTGAATCGGGCTGCCTAGGATTGATTTTTCTCGGCTGAAGCGGTGCATCCATCGGGTTACGACCGTCTCCAAAGCCAGGTCATCCCTGGTTATGGAAGCTTGGCCCGGCTGGCGGTGGCCCTTCTCAGTTGCTCACCCCAGGCTCAGCAGCAGGGCTCGTCCGTCCTGGTGGCGGGCTGTGGCACTGGCGCGGAGCTGCTGGAAGCGGTTGCCCAACGACCCGATTGGCAGCTCACGGCCCTCGATCCGAGCGACGAGATGCTCCGCGCTTCACGCGAGCGGCTGGCCGACATTCCCTCGATTCGTTGGCATCAGGACACCGTGGAGGACTTTGTTGCCGGGGAGACCGCAGCCGGTGGCTTCAGCGGTGCCCTTTCGGTTCTTGTGCTCCAATCCCTGCCCGATGACGGCAGCAAGCTGGCCTATCTCAGTGCCCTGGCGAAGTGTCTGCAGCCAGGAGCCCAATTGGTCTTAGTCGACTTGATGCGCAGCTCCCTGACCTCCCTTGAGCCCCAGCTCGAGGCTGCTTGGGAGGGCTTTCAGCGGGCCAGTGGCTTGGAGGTGACCCGGGATCAGTTGCCGTCCGTGGGACTGCATCCGATTGGACTGGCCCGCCTCACCAGTTTGGTCAATGCGGCCGGCTTTGGTGATCCGGCTCGGGTCTTCCAGGCCCTGGGATTTGAAGGCTTCTTGCTGCAACGTCAGGGTTAGGCCCGTTGGGCCGCCGCGCTGCAGCGCTCAATCAGTGCTGGGACGGCATCCGCGTCTAACCAGTCCAGGATCTCCACGACCCGCCCTTCCATGCTCTTGTACGTGCGGAAGAACTCGGCCACCTCTTCCAGCTGGACCGGAGCAATCTGACGAATGCTCGTGATTCCCCGTTGATTGGGATCGGCGGCTGGCACGCAGAGCAGTTTGCCGTCGTGGGCTCCCTCATCCAGCATGTCCAGGATGCCGATCGGACGGGCTTGGATCAGGCAGCCCGCAAAGGTGGGCTCGTGCATGATCACCATCGCGTCCAAGGGGGCTCCGTCCTCGGCCAGGGTGTTGGGAACAAACCCATAGTCGAAGGGATAACGAACCGAGGAGTGCAGGACCCGATCGAGGGCCATCACTCCTGCTGCTGCGTTGAATTCGTATTTATTGCGGCTGCCAGCCGGAATCTCCACCACCAGGTTCACGAGCCCTGGCTGCGGGGAGGCCTGCAGACTGCGCAAGTCCATGGCTTGGGTGCTCAATCACGCCGGAGGGGGGAGCCGCCACCACGGGCTGGTTGGGTCGACTGCCAAGCACGCTGGCTAACGGAATCACCATCGTGCAGATCGCGACCACAAAGCCCAGAAGAGGAGCAGCCGTGTCGTAGATCGGGTTGGAACTGAAGGGTTCCTCGCTCGATTCGCTTGGTAAAGAAGGGGATCTGCCGCTGGCGCTATGGGGCGAGGCTGAAGCCTGGTCCGCTGGTGAGCTCGCTAGGGCGGATCCGCTGGTTCGGGGAGGGGGGTCTGAGTCCATTCAGGGGGTTAATGAAAACCCTGGGTACACATCAGTAGTTGCATCCTGACATCCAGTGCGAGGACTGTCAGGCGTGTCGCCTACGCAGCGGGTCGCTCTTGCTCGTGCTGATCGCGCCGGCTGTCCAGAGTCGTGGGGCTGATGTTGCTGGCATCGAGCAACTCGCGAATGCTGCGCAGTTCATCGAGGATGGATCCAAGGAGCTGCTGGGTTGCCGTTGAGGGGGAGTTCAGGACCTCAACGGTGACTTCCTTGATTCGCAGGACGTCCCGGGCAAAACGAGCAACCTCGTTGGGGTGGAACATCAGGGGTTCCTTCTGGTCGCTCCGATATTCAGGGTTGAGCTTGCGGGGATTGAAGGGGGGGTTGAGGTTCCGGGGGTCGGTATTGGTGTACCGGTAGACCGAAGCGCGGGAACGGTTCAGGGAGCGCTGGACCTCGTCAATGCCGATCAGGTTTTCCGACTGCTCGGAACTGTTGGCTGCCCCTTCAGCGCTGCCTTCGATCGCAGCTGCTGCGTTCGCCATGGCTTGACCCATTCCTGCTGAGAACGAATGGGGGGCCATGAGACGTGCTTGCGACAAATTGGAATTGATCGGAAGCTAGCAGGCTTTCCTCTCTGCAACTGAAATCTTTTCTTGATTCCAGCTGCGCTTGTGGCGCTTTTTTAAGCGGGTGCGACGGAGGTCTGTGTTGGGCCGAGATCGCCGGAGTGGACCTCGAGCAAGTCGGTGATAGCTTCCGCCCTCTCTCACCCCTCTCGATCCGATGCGCGTCTCCCGCCTGATGCTGGTGACGCTGCGGGATGACCCCGCCGAGGCTGAGATCGCTTCCCACAAATTGCTGCTCCGGGCCGGTTACATCCGCCGGATCGGCAGTGGGGTTTATGCCTATTTGCCCCTCCTTTGGCGCGTCCTTCAGAAGGTCTCTGCGGTTGTTCGTGAGGAGCTCAACGCGGCCGGGGCCCTGGAGACGCTTCTGCCTCAGCTCCAGCCGGCGGAGCTCTGGCAGCGCAGCGGCCGCTGGGCGGGCTACACCGACGGCGAGGGAATCATGTTCCACCTCGAGGACCGCCAAGGTCGGGAGCTGGGTCTGGGTCCGACCCACGAGGAGGTCATCACTTCCCTAGCTGGGGATCTGCTGCGCTCCTACAAACAGCTTCCAGTGAACCTGTACCAGGTTCAGACCAAGTTTCGCGATGAGATCCGTCCCCGCTTCGGCTTGATGCGTGGGCGCGAATT
>JAAZUZ010000095.1 GCA_018623875.1 Synechococcus sp. HW_metabat.21 | reverse complement strand
CTCAAATGGCATTGATCGGGACCGGTCAACACCCCCTTGGCCACCAGGTGACTGCTGCTGATCACCAGGGGGTAGCCCGTCAGATCGAGCTGCTCGATCGCCATCGGCAGCAGCGGCAGGTACTGCTGGACATGGCTCACACCAAAGGGGAGCCGCTGCACAAAGGAGCTCGTGATCGAGCGACCCGCCAGCCAACTGCCGCGGCGACGGCTCTCCCCATCCACCAGGGCAAAGAGCTGGGGCTGCTGCAGGAGGCCATCCAACTCCTGGACCACCAGCTCAGAGCCCCCGACCGACCGGGGGGTGAACCACTCGTGCACCAGGGCAATCGGCCCGATTCCAGGAAGCATGGGCGGAAGCCTAAAGGCGTTCCTTTGAAGTTTGATTGCCCGTCAGGTCACGAAACCTCTCAGCTGATTGCCCTCAGACGACGAACTCTGAATCCTGAGAGGACTGTGTCTGAGTCATGGCCATCCGCGAGCTGCTGGAAGACGAGCTGAAGACGCCCTCCATTGGCACAACCGATTGCTTTAGCTGGCACGCCACCTCCGTCGGCATCGCAGCGCTCTGGACCGCCGGTCAAGCGCCGACGCCACCGCCGTACGACAACGCCCTAAAAGAAGGGCTCGAGGTGGGCCTCGATCTCAGCCGCGAAGAACGGGAATTCCACCAGGTCAGCCAAGGGCTGGTCCTGGTCTTCCACAGCTGATCGATAACAACGGAGAGGGTGGGATTCGAACCCACGGAAGGTTGCCCTTCAAACGATTTCGAGTCGTTCGCTTTCGACCACTCAGCCACCTCTCCAGGCGACCCGGCCAGTGTACGGATCAAGCCGCCAGCTCAGCTCTGGTGCCATCCGCTGGTGGAACCGGCAGTGGGCCACCAGGCTGGGCGCCCGTGCAAGACCTTCCGCTCTTGGGGACTGGGGACAAACCCCAACCAGACCGCGTCGCCGCCGCGGCCGTGCCGCAGCCAACTCCACCAAGCCTGCCGATCGGGCAGCACCCACCAACGCCGCCGGCCGGCCCGCAGCGATAGGCCTCGGCTATCGGGGCTGAGGCGACGGACGGCCAGCCCTGGGCTCTGCAGCTGCTGACCCGGCAACAGGCGATCGACCGTCGTGTGGGCCAGGGCTGACCAACAGGGGTGGGGCTCCTGAGGCAGCGGATCCAGCGCGAGCAGCCAATCGAAGCGGGCCACGCCCAGCCCCTGGGCCAATTGGGCGGCGCGGGCGCAACTGCTGGGGTCCGCTTTCAGGCTCACCAGCGCGGCCCGGCCCTGGTGACGGAGCACCAACCATTGGCGCGGAACCTGGCGCACCAACAGCAATGCATCCCGGCTCTGCTGCCAGCAGCGCAACCCCACCGCGAGGGCCAGCAGGGGCAGAGACAACAGCCGCCAGCGGCGGCCGGCCGAAAGCAGCCAGGGCAGCAGCCCCGCCAGAAAGAGCACCACCAAAAGCAGTCCCAGCTGCCCGATCGGCAACTGGGCCAGCGGCAGGCGCGCCATGAACGCCACCAAGGCCAAGAGGAGCTGGGCCAGCGGCACCAGGACCGCCGCCAGCAGACCCAGCAGCGGAGGCATCAACACCGCTGTCAGGGCCATCGCCATCGCCCCCAAGGTCAGCGGCGTCAGCAGCGGCGCCGCCAGGACATTGGCCAAGACCGCGTAACTGGGCACCACACCGAAGTGCAGCAACTGCAGCGGCAAGGTCCAAAGCGAGGCGGCCAGGGGCACCGCCACCCCTGCCGCGGCCCAGCGGGGGAGCCAGCACTGCAGGCGCTCCTCCACGGGGCCGGCCGAGAGGATCAAGCCACCCGTGGCGGCCGCGCTCAGCTGAAAGCCCACATCCAAGAGCCAGCTCGGACGCAGCAGCAACATCAAAAGCAGGCAGAGCAGCAGCACCGCCAAGGGACGGGAGCGGCGGCCACGCTCCTTGAGCACGAATGCCACGGCTCCCATCAAGAGGGCGCGGACCACGGACGCCTGGGCGCCCGCCAGCAGGCCAAACAGCCCCATCGCGCCAAAGGCGGCGGGCCAGCGGATCAGGGCTGGAGCGCGGCGACTGAACAGCAGCACAGCACCCAGCAACACGCTCAAGTGAAAGCCGCTGGCGGCCAGGGCATGGGAGAGGCCCGCCGCCCGAAAGTCAGCGCGAAGCGAGGCCGGCAACGGCACCATCGCCTGGCCCAAGACCAGCGCGGCCAGCAGCCCCCCAGGTTCCTCCCCTCCGGCCCTGCGCAACTCCGACACGATGTGCCGGCGGACATCCGCCATCGGTGTCGGCGGACGGCCAATCAGGCTCCAGCGCTCGACCTGGATCTCACTCCAGACGCCTTTGCTGGCGAGCCGTTCCGCCGCGCCAGGCAGCAGGGGGTGCGGCCCGCGGCGCAGCCGCCTCAGTCGACCCTCCAACTGCACCCGCCAGCCCTGCTGCAGATCCGGGCAGTCGCGGAAGCGCAGGCGAACCCGTCCCTTGGGCACGTCGGCCAGGGCCTGACACGCCGCGCCGATCGGCCGCGGATCCTGCCGCAGCCGCCCGTCCAGCTGAATGCGCAGCGACTGCTGGTGGGGAGGGATCCGCTGAACCGGATCTGTGGCAGAGGGCTGGGGCCGTCCCAGCCAGCCCCAACCACCAAGCAACAGCAGGGCCAGCAGCCAGGCCAACAGCTGGGAGAGGGACCAGCGCTGCCGGCGAGCCCAGCCGCCCTGCAACAGAGCCAGCACCACAGCCAGGGCCAACCGAGGCGCCAATGGCAGCGGCAGAACGCCAAGGGACAGAGCCACCAAGGCCCCGCCCAAAAGCAGCAACGGCAACGCTCACCCCAGACCGGCTGGAGAGAGCGTTCCCTGCGTTAGGCCGCGACCGCCGCCTCTGTCTTGAGCAGCGGGAAGCCCAGGGCTTCGCGCTCCTCCAGCCAAGCCTCAGCGACTTGCCGGGCGAGGTTGCGGATCCGGCCGATCGTCGCGGTGCGCTCCGTCACCGAGATCACCCCACGGGCCTCCAGCAGGTTGAAGGTGTGGCTGCACTTCAAGACGAAGTCGAGGGCCGGAGCGGGCAGCTTCTTCGCCACCAGGTCCGCGGCCTCGGCTTCATAGATCGCGAACAACTGCTTGAGCCGCTCCGGGTTGGAGGCCTCGAAGTTGTAGGTGCACTGCCCCTTCTCAAACGGCAACCAGATGTCGCCGTAGGAGCGGTTGCCATCCCAGGAGAGATCCCAAATGCTCTCCACGTCCTGGAGGTACATCGCCAGACGCTCCAGGCCGTAGGTGATCTCGATCGAGACCGGCCGGCAATCGATGCCACCGCACTGCTGGAAGTAGGTGAACTGGGTCACCTCCATGCCATCGAGCCAGACCTCCCAGCCCACACCCCAGGCGCCGAGGGTCGGGGACTCCCAGTTGTCCTCGACGAAGCGAATGTCGTGGTCCTTGGCGCGAATGCCCAGGGCTTCCAACGAAGCCAGATAGGTCTCTTGAATCGCATCCGGACTGGGCTTGATCAGCACCTGGTACTGGAAGTAGTGCTGGGCCCGGTTCGGGTTGTCGCCATAGCGGCCATCGGTGGGCCGGCGGCAGGGCTCCGGATAGGCCACCGCCCAGGGCTCGGGCCCGATGGCCCGCAGCACCGTGTGGGGGCTCATCGTCCCGGCACCCTTCTCCGTGTCGTAGGGCTGAAGGATCAGGCAACCCCGCTCAGCCCAGAAGCGGTTCAGGGTCTGGATGATGTCCTGGAAATGCACGGATGCTCTGGACCGGGTGCGTCGTGCGGAGATTCTCGCTAACCGCCCGCCAGCCGAACCTCCTGCACCTGCCGCTGGGCATCCACCCGCAGCACGACATCGGCGGATCGCCCGGCCACCAAGGCCGATTCAGGGATAGAGACCTGAAGACTGCGCGTCATCGTCTCGAGGTCCTGCTCAGCCAGTGCCGACCCTGACTGTTGCTGTTGGCTCTGGTTCTGCTGACGCTTCCAGGCCAGCACCGTGGAGAGGGTGGTCGGGCTCAACTGCCAAAGACCATCCAACAGTCGCCAGACCGCTTGATAGGGGGCCAAGTTCCGTTCAATGACGGGCCGGTAGGCCAGTTCTGCCGGAGAGAGGGGCGTGAGGCCCGTACTGAGCTCCCCGTGCCGGGCCGAAGCCCAAGGGCCGGCGCCAACAAACCAGCCCTCCAGGATCAACCGATCAGCGCTGAGCAGCCGAGTGCCAACCCGATCACCTCGGCCCTGCCGCAGCGCCTTGTCAAACACGGGCACCTCGCAGGTCCCCTCGTTGCGCCATTGCTGCAGAGCCCGGAGCAAGAGCCCCGCATCGTGACTCCCCGGAATGCCGCGGGGCGCCTGCCAGGGGTTACCGGCCATCGCCGACTCCAGCTGCTCGCCTGGGAGATAGAAGTAGTCCAAGGAGACCACCTCAACGGCCATCCCCAAGCGGGCCGCTGCCGCCTTGATCCAGGCGCAGAGGGTGGATTTGCCGCAGCCCGGCATCGCCGCCAAACCCAGGAGGGAGCGCGGCGGGGACTGCTGCACTTGGTCCAACAGGGGCAAGCCCACCGAGGCAATCCAGCGGGGATCCACCCCAACGGGCCAGGCCTCATGGGCCAAGGACAGTCCATCGATGGCCGCCCAACGCGCCAACCAATCGGCCAGTGAGTCGTAGCCCAAGGCAGCAACCAAGGACTCAAATCCAGGGATTTCCCGGCAGCGGTTCAACTGCTCTGCGGCGGGCCGATCCAGGTCATGGTGGGCCTGCATCCTTAAGCGATGAGCTGCAGCAGCCCCATCTGCCCGCCCGCCAGCAGCTGGTGCTGGGCTTGGCTGAAGCCAGCATCCCGAGCCAACTGCTCTTGCTGGGGGCCGGTCGGGAAGCGCGCCAGGCTGTCCTCCAGGTAGGCGTACTGCGCCTCCAGACCCGCCCGCTTGGCGAGGGGAACCACCAACTGACGCAGATAGAAGCGTTGAAACTGGGCGGTCATCCCTTGGGGGTTGATGGCCCGGTTGAAATCGAGAACCGCCGCCCGCCCGCCGGGACGGAGCAAGCGCCGCAGCTCCTGCAACCCAGCCGAGGGATCCGCCAGGTTGCGCAGGCCGTAGGCCATCACCGCACCATCAGCCCAGCCATCGGCGAGCTCGGTGGCCTGGGCATCGGCCTGGCGAAACTCCAGCGGCAACCAGGGGCATCGGGAGGCCCGCCGCTGGGCCTGCACAAGCGGCGCTGCCGCCGCATCCAATCCCAGGACGAGGCCAGCCGGCCGCACCTTCTCCGCCAGCAGCAACGCCAAATCGCCGGTGCCGCAGCA
Source organism: Synechococcus sp. HW_metabat.21 (assembly GCA_018623875.1). GTDB lineage: Bacteria > Cyanobacteriota > Cyanobacteriia > PCC-6307 > Cyanobiaceae > Vulcanococcus. The sequence goes on along the minus strand of JAAZUZ010000095.1, from coordinate 1,057 downwards.
AAGGTCCAGCAGCCTCTGTCCGGGGACCGGCTGCAGCCAGGCCACCGCCTGGCGCTTCCAGAGGCGATGCAGGCCCAGGCTGAGCAGGTCGTTGAGCCGGTCGTATTCGGGAGCAATCCGATCAAACAGCTCACGGACAGCCTCGGGATTCCCCGGTGGAATCGCAGCGGAGGGCTCAGGGCTCGGCGGCATCCCAGGGCAACGAGATCGAGTCGAGACTGACACCTGCTGCCATCAATTCGGACTGATTGGTCTCGAGCGCCGAAAAATAGCCCTGGGCTTCGAGCCGATCCGCAGAGGTGAAGGTCATCACCATCACCGTCGCCAAACCGATGGCCGCCGAGCAGACCATGCAACCGGCCAGCATCAAGGAGAACTCCTTGCGGTCACTGGCCGCCTGCATTAACTGCAGAGCCCAAGCAACCATCGCCAGGACCACAAGAACGATGGCTCCGGCCAGCACTGGGGAATGGCTCTGGTCGAGGGCCAGCACTGGTGTGGTAGCGAAATCTGAGATAACTGTAACGGCAAGTTAAGCAGCGCGCGACCCCCGCTCCAGTGGGCGAATGGTCAGTCCACGGCCCAACAGATCGGCCTTGATCTCCTCCACGGTCAGCACCCCGTCATGCAACAGGGAAGCCAGCAGGGCTGCGGAGGCGTGCCCGCCAGTGACTGAGGAATCCAGGGCCTGGGCGATGTGGTCGATGCAACCGGCACCGCCGCTGGCAATCACGGGCACATCCACCGCATCGGCGACCGCCCGGGTCAAATTCAGCTCGTAGCCGGCCTGGGTGCCATCCCCATCCATGGATGTGAGGAGGATCTCGCCGGCGCCGAGCTCCACCACACGCCGGGCCCATTCGACCGCGTCCAGCCCCGTGTTTTCGCGCCCACCTTTGACATAGACATCCCAGCCGCCCTCGCGCCGGCGGGCATCGATGGCCACGACGATGCACTGGCAACCAAACCGCTCGGCGCCGCGGGCCACCAGCTCGGGATCGCGAACCGCGGAGGAATTCAGGCTGACCTTGTCGGCCCCGGCCCGCAGCAATTCGGT
>JAAZUZ010000094.1 GCA_018623875.1 Synechococcus sp. HW_metabat.21 | reverse complement strand
TCCGCCGGCGAGGACCGCCGCTTTTTGCTTCAGCCAGGCCTCGAGCAGGTCCTGCAATTGCTGGGCGCTGGGGTCGGGATCGGTCAGTGGGAAGGGGGCCACGGGCACCGGAGTCGCCGGAGCGGCCACTTCCGGTTGGACAAGAGCCGCGATCTTCTCGCTGCTGGCGGTTTCGAGCTCGCTGCCGCGCGGCTTGAGCGCCATCCAGCCGCCAAGACCAATCACGACGACGGCGACGGCTGCACCAACGGGCATGCCCCAGCTGGGGAGCCCCTGGATGCGCTCCTGCAGGTTGCCCAGCTGCGGCCATTGCAGCTCGGGCAGCCGCCAACGGGGGCCATCCCAGAGCTCGTCGTCACCGTCCTCCTGGTCCTCAAGGGTCTCGAGGCTGGTGGGCGGCTCGTTGTCGCCCGGCACCTCGAAGCTCGGCCAGTCGCCAAAAGCCGTGCTGGTGTCGCTTGCCGCCGGCACCTCGAAGCTGGGTTTGGCGTTGAACTGGCGGCCGCGGATGCGGTCCTGCTGGTCGATGTAGGCCTGAACATCGCGGTCGGCGAACCAGGCATCGAGGTTCGCGTCGACATCGATGTCGCGGAAGCCCTCCAGCACCTCGCGGGTTAGCCAGTCGCGGCAGTAGGCGCAGAGGCGAGCCAAGGGATCATCCCCCTGCTCCATGGCCCATTGCTTCAGGGCGGCGTCGGCGCCCTCATCAAAGAGTCGCTCCGCTTCATCCACCTGACCGAGCAGCAGTTGCTGGCAGGAGAGGAAGACCTCGATGCCGGGCTGGCCGCTATCCCTGAGGCGTTCGTAGGCCTCAAGGATCCGTTCAGGCTTGCGCTGGGAGAAGCCCAAGGCCGTCAGGGCAAAGCTCGCGAGGAAGTCCGCGGTGGCCGAGCCGCTATCGCCCCAGCGGCTGAAGAGCTCCACTTGCTCTTGGGCCGTCAGGAATTGGCGGATCTGTTTAAAGAAGGGCTGGAATTCGCTCTGGGGGAAGGTCAGATCGGTGTGACCCTCGAGACCACCGCGCTGCTGCACGAGTTGCTCCAGCAGGGCGATGCCCTGTTGGCGGGAGCTGCTGGCGGAGAGGTCGCGGCTGATCAGATCGAGCACGCGATAGGGGAGGAGTTCCTTGAGGTCCTGCTCGAGCTTGCGCCGTTGCTCGGCCTGTTGGCCCATGCGTTGCAGCAGCTGCAAACCCTGTTGCAGGGTCAGGGCGGCCGCTTCATAACGGCGTTGGTCGCGGTAATCCCGGGCGGTGCCCTGGCAAGCCAGTCCAGCGAGCAGGGTCAGGTCCGCTTCGCGGCTGCTGCCCAGGGCGGGGGCTTGGGGCGGCTGCAGTCCGCGGGAGGCGCTGTCGAAGGCTTCCTGGGATTGGCCGGCCTCCATTAAGAGGAGAAGGCCACCGACTTCCCTGGACGGTGGGATCTCCAGGGCGGCGATGGAGCCGTTGGCGTTGTCGGCAATGGCCGTCAGTTCCCGCTCGTAGGCCTGGCGGCGGGTTTCGTCGCTCAGCAGGTCGGCGCTGGCTTCGAGCAGTTCGGCCCGGGCCTGGAGGGTGTCTTGGGTAAAGCCTTGGTCAGGGATGCGATCAAGCCGCTGCTGCAGGGTCCTCAGCACGGTCTGCCGGTCGGAGCTGGCATTCACGCCGAGCAGGCGGAAGTGGTCGATCGGCAGTTCCAAATTGAGCTCGGATTGGCGGGCGCTAATCGGACGTGACTGTAGGCAGAGTCTTCGGTTTTGGCCGTCCTTCGTGCACCTTTTGGAGATGGACCCCGTACAGTCAGGCCAGCATCAGAGCCCCCGGAGAGCAGGACCTCAGCCATGACACAGGCCGATCTTGGACAGGGCGTTGCCACCAGCGGTGCTCCCTCCTGCTCCGCCGATGTCAATCAGGTCGGCATGCACGCCGAGCGGCTGATGAACCTCTACCCCTCCACACCGGCAACGGTGACGCGGGATGAGGGCCTGATGCTCTACCGCGACATGACCCTCGGCCGGCGCTTCGAAGACAAGTGCGCCGAGATGTATTACCGCGGAAAGATGTTCGGCTTTGTTCACCTCTACAACGGCCAAGAGGCCGTGAGCACGGGGGTGATCAAGGCGATGAAAATGCAGCACGACTGGTTCTGCAGCACCTATCGCGATCACGTCCATGCCCTGAGCTGCGGCGTTCCAGCCCGTGAGGTGATGAGCGAGCTCTTCGGTAAGGAGACCGGCTGCAGTAAGGGCCGTGGCGGCTCCATGCACCTCTTCTCCAAAGAGCACCACCTGCTCGGTGGTTATGCCTTCATCGGTGAGGGTATTCCCGTGGCCCTGGGTGCAGCGTTCACCAGCCGCTACAAGCGCGACGCCCTGGGCGACTCCAGCAGCGACGCCGTGACCGCTGCCTTCTTCGGCGACGGCACTTGCAACATCGGTCAGTTCTACGAGTGCCTGAACATGGCGGCGCTCTGGAAGCTGCCGATCATTTTTGTGGTCGAGAACAACAAGTGGGCCATTGGCATGGACCACAACCGCGCCACCAGTGACCCAGAGATCTGGCGTAAGGCAGCCGCCTTCGGCATGGCCGGCGAAGAAGTGGACGGCATGGATGTGCTCGCGGTTCGCGGTGCAGCCCAGCGCGCGATCGAGCGGGCCCGCGCCGGCGAAGGCCCGACGGTGCTCGAGTGCCTGACCTATCGCTTCCGCGGCCACTCCCTGGCGGACCCCGACGAACTGCGGGCGGAGGCCGAGAAGGAGTTCTGGGCCCAGCGCGATCCGATCAAGCGCCTGGCGGCCCATCTGATCGAGCAGAACATCGCGACGGCTGAGGAACTGAAGGCGATCGAGAAGGAGATCGATGCTGAAGTGGCCGACTGCGTCGAGTTCGCCCTGGCAGCTCCTGAGCCCAAGCCGGAGGAACTCACCCGCTACATCTGGGCTGAGGACTGAATTGTCCCCCTCTTAAAGCCCGTGCAAACGGGCTTGCTCGTTCGCGGCCCGGAAGACCAGACCGTGGCGCAACACGAGGGGCTTGAGGTCGTCGTAGCCGCCGCCGATCACGGTGGCGATCGGGATGTTGCGCCGCAGGCAGCTATCCAGCACCAACCGGTCCCGGTTGAGTAGGCCGTGGTCGCTGAGTTGGAGCCTGCCGAGCCGGTCCTCTCGGTGCGGGTCCACCCCGGCGTTGTAGAGAACCAGATCCGGTTGCTCTTGATCGAGCAGGGTTGGAATCAGATCGCCGATGGCCTCCAGATAGGCGTCGTCTCCAAGACCATCGTCTAAGGCGAGGTCGACGTCGCTGCGTTGTTTGCGCAGCGGAAAGTTGCTGCCGCAGTGCACCGAGAGGGTGAAGACCCGGGGCTCGCCTGCAAAGATCGCGGCGGTGGCATCCCCCTGGTGCACATCCAGATCGATCACCATCAGCCGTTGCACCTCCCCTTCGGCCAGCAACACCTGGGCGGTGACCGCGCAGTCATTGAAGATGCAGAAGCCGCTGCCGTGGTCGGGGTAGGCGTGGTGGGTGCCCCCGGCCAGATGGCAGGCCACCCCGTGCTCCAGGGCCAGCCGGGCCGTGAGCACGGATCCGCCCACCGCCAGCCAGGTGCGTCGCACTAAGGGGGTCGTGGCCGGCAGGCCGATGCGGCGCTGCTCAGCCGGCAGCAGCTCACCGCGGGCGAAGGCCTGGTGGTACCTGCGGCTATGGGTCAGTTCAAGCCAGCGCCGGGGCACGGGCAGCGGGCGATGGATCTGCTCGTCCCGCGCAATCCCCTGCTCGTCCAGCAGGGCGCGCAGGAGTTTGAACTTCGCCATCGGGAAGCGATGGCTACTCGGCAAGGGGGCCGAGTAGGCCGGGTGGTAGACGAGCGGCAGGCGCACCGGGCGTGATCAGTCCTCGTCGCCGTCGAAGTCTTCGTCGAAGAGGGCGTCCCGCAGCAGCCGGTCGACGAGCAGCCCCATGTCATTGAGCTGGAGTTGTTGCATCAACAGCTCCAGCTCTTTGATCACCGGCTCGGAGAGCCGCAGACTGATCGGAAGGGTGTCTTCTCCGCCAAGCATTGCGGGTGGGTGCTGACTGGATGAAGTCTGGCGGAAACCGCGCGACAAAGGAGTGCAATCCAGGGATCGCGATGGCTCCGGTTGGTCAGAGCCCTGCAATGGCTGCTCAGGCCGCAGCCCCGGCTCCGGGTCCTAGATCGCAGTCGGCAGGCGCCGGGTGAGGTGGCGCAGCTTGCGCAGGGCCTTGAGCTCGACCTGGCGCACCCGCTCGCGGGAGACCTCGAGCATGCGGCCGATTTCAGCGAGGGTGTGGCGCTCCTCGCCCTCGAGGCCAAAGCGCAGTTCCAGCACCTGACGCTCCTGGTCGGTCAGGTGCGTCAGCCAGCGGCCGAGTTGTTCTTGATGGATGCCGCGCTCCACCTGATCGAGCGGCTCGCTGTTGGTCTGGTCGGCGATCAGATCGCCGAGGAAACTGCGGCCCTCTTCGCCATTGACCGGGGCATCCAGGCTGGAGGTGGTGAGGGCTTGGCGCAGCAGCGAATCGAGCTCATCGAGGGGCATGTCCATCTCTTCCGCAATCTCCTTGCGGCTGGGCATGGCGCCGAGTTTGTGGGCGAGTTCCAGGCTGACCTTGCGGATCGCGGTCAGACGCTCAGAGAGATGGACCGGAAGCCGGATCGTGCGGGACTGGCAGGCGATGGCCCGGGTCATGCTCTGGCGGATCCACCAGAAGGCATAGGTGGAGAACTTGTAGCCGCGGGTCGGGTCAAATTTCTCAACCGCGCGCTCGAGGCCGAGGGAACCCTCCTGGATTAGATCGAGGAGCTCGAGGCCTTTGCCTTGGTATTTCTTGGCGACGCTGACAACGAGGCGCAGGTTGGCCTTCATCATCCGCTCTTTGGAGCGCTTGCCCACACGCATGATCTTCTTTTCATGCGTTGTATAGGCGTCGCCTTTATCTTCTTCGGCAAGCCGCATCATGGCTTGCACTTGATTGCCCAGTTCGATTTCTTCGGCGGGCGTCAACAGCGGAACCCGGCCAATCGTCGAGAGGTACCAACTAATCGGATCGCTACTGCGGCGACGACTAGCGCTGCTGGCGTTGGAGCTGGTGGCGGTTGCCATGGGCTCCTCCTGAAACGTGGGAAAAATCTCTTACGGTTTTTTTTGAATCCCTTGGGATTTCAGTAACGCTTCAGCTTTGAGATACGAATGATCACATCACTTTTGAGACTCGTTTCCACCACTGGGCTGTTCAGATTCTGTTAATAACTCTCGATTGCGTTTTTCTCTCCATTTCGGCCAACATTTCGGCAATGCGGCTTGGTGTAGCCGCCCCTGGGCCGTGCTGATCGCGGGCTTTTTGCCCTGCTGTGGCATGGGCGAGGACGGCCAGGGCCAGCACGGAGGCATCGGCGGGGAGTCCGCTCGCGAGGGCCAGCGCGCCGAGTCCTCCGGCGAACCCCGCTAGGACATCCCCGAGTCCCGCCCGCGCGGCAGCGGGGCAGGCGCCGCTGAGCTGCCAGCGCGCGCCCGCTGGATCAGCGATGACGCTGCGGGCCCCCTTGAGCAGCACCGCGCAGCCGCTCTGCTCGGCGGCTGCGCTGCAGGCCTCCAGAGGAGGTCGGTTGGAGAGATCCGGGAAGAGCCGCTGGAATTCGCCGCTGTGGGGGGTCAGCCAGGTGGGACCGCGCCTGCCCTGCAGCCAAGGCACCGCGGGCCGCTGGGCGAGGCGATTGAGGCCATCGGCATCGAGCACCAGCAGGCCCGGGAACGTCTGGAGCTGCTCCCAGATCCTGTCCTCGCCGGGGTGTTGGCCGATGCCCGGGCCAAGGACCACCGCGTCGAGGCGCTCCAGGGCCGAGGGCGGCAGCGCACGGAGATCAAGGGATCCATCGCTGTGGCTGGGCAGCTTGGCCGAGAGAACGGCGTGGGGCAGTTGGTTCCAGAGTTGATCGGCCACCGCTTCAGGCACAGCCGCCCGAAGGCTCCCGAGGCCACTGGCGCTGGCCCCGAGCAGGCTGAGGAGGGCCGCGCCGCGGTAGGCGTCGCTGCCGGCCAGCAGCAGGAGGCGCCCCCGCTGATACTTCGCCGCCGCTGCGGCTGGCGTTGGCCAGGGGGCCGTGCTGAGGTCCGCTGCCCACAGTCGCCTGGGCTGACTGGTGGGCAAAGCCTCGAGGAGCGGGGCGGGAAGCCCCAGTTCGATCCGCTCGAGCTCCCCGACCCAGGCCAGCGCCGGGTCCTGCAGAAATCCCTGTTTGATCAGGCCGATGCTGAAGGTCCGTTGGGCGGTGGCGGCAACCCGCCCCAAGGGCTCGCCGCGATCGGCGCAGAGACCGGTGGGGCCGTCGATGGCGATCAGGCGATGCGGTTGCTGCCGCTGGCGCTCCAGGAGCAGTCCTTCGAGCTCGCCCCCCGGTGGCCGGCTTTGGCCGATGCCGAAGAGGGCATCTATCCAGACGGCTTGATCCCTGGGT
>JAAZUZ010000093.1 GCA_018623875.1 Synechococcus sp. HW_metabat.21 | reverse complement strand
GGGGCCGTCAGCTCTGGGTGAAGCGGAACACCATCAGGGCCAGGATCAGGCCCACCAAGGTGAGTTCAATGACGTCGGGGCCGCGCGGGTTCATCCGCGACCCTCTCGTTTTTCCAATTTGGCCACCGACGGCAAGCCAAAGACCAAAACGAGCAGGGGAATCTCCAGCCAGAGAACCCCATTGCTCAAGAGGATCACCGCCAGATCGATGGCGGCGATCGAGCGCAGAAACAAGACCCAGACCTCATCCCCGTCACTGCAGCTGCGCTGCCAAAGCAGCAGGCCAGCCACCAGCAGCAGCAGGTCAGTCAGCAGGGTCGTGGACAACGCGGGGATCACGCCGATCCCCGCATTCTGCTCCGGGAATCAGCGGATCTTGCCGATCTGCCGGCCCACCTGCTCGATCTTGGCGTAATCGCTGGCCTTTGCCCCGATGAAGCGCTGGGCCCCGAAGAGCTCCAGGATCGCCTTCTGCTCAGGATTGCTGGTGCGCCAGCTCAAGATCGCGTCGCGCAGCTTGCCGGTGAAGCCGGCACCGAAGCGCTGGTTCAGGTCGGACTGGGCGATCCAGTGGTAGTCGGGGTACCCGGGGGTGGTCCAGATCGCGTAGACCTTGGCCTTGTTGGCTTTGCCGCTGGCCAGGTTGGCTTCCCAGACCTGTTTGTTCAGGGCGCCGGCGTCATAGGCGCCGCTCTGCACCAGGGCCACGGTGGCGTCATGGCTGCCGCTGAAGCCAGGCGCTCCACCGGCGAACTGGCTGGGTTTCACACCGGCCTGAGCCAGGAAGTACTGGGGCATCAGACGCCCTGAGGTGGAGCTCTGGGAACCGAAGGTGACGCGCTTGCCCTTGAGCTCCTTCAGGCCATTGATGCTGCTGATCGGTTTCAGCTGGCTCTTGCTGTTCGCGATGAAGACCGATTGGAATTTGGCGTCGATGTCGCGTTGGGCGATCACCTGGGAGCCGGGTTTCTGCAGCCGGGCCTGGACGCCGGTCAGGCCGCCGAACCAGACCAAATCCAAATTGCCGGTGCGGAAGGCACTGACCGCTGCGGCGTAATTCGTGACGGGGACATATTTGACGTCGACACCCAGCTGCTTGCTGAGTTCATTGGCGACCAATCCGTAGAGCCGGTTCAGCTTCTCGGGCTTCTGATCGGGGATGGCGCCGATCCGCAGCACGGGCTTGTTGGTCTGTGCGACGGCTGCGCTTGTTAACGCACTGCTCAAGGGCAGAGGAGCGGCCACCGGCAGCACGGCAAGCGAAACGCCCACGGCCGCGGCGGCCCAACGTTCTCGGCCGCTGAAACGGGTGGTCATCGATGGATTGCGATCAATCCATGATTCTGCAATTAGAGGCTTTCGATGAAGCGCCGCAGGCGGGCTAGGCCGTCTTGGAGCGTGGCGTCGGAGGCGGCACAGGAGAGGCGAATGCAGTCGTTGTCGCCGAAGGCGCCACCGGGCACCACCGCCAACCCTTGCTCTTCGAGCAGGCGCTCGCAGAAGACCATCGAGTCCAGGCCACTGCTGCTGATGTTCGGGAAGGCGTAGAAGGCCCCCTGGGGGGGCAAGAGTTGGACGCCGTTGATGGCCTGGAGGCCATCGCTGAGCAGCTGGCGCCGATGGGTGAATTGGGCTGCCATGGTCTGCACGCACTCGCGCGATCCAGTGATCGCCGCAAGGGCGCCGTATTGGGCGAAGGTGCAGACATTGCTGGTGCTTTGGCTTTGCAGGGCACTGGCGGCCTTGAGGGCTGTGCTGTTGCCGGCCAACCAACCGATTCGCCAGCCGGTCATGGCCCAGCCCTTCGCGAAGCCATTGACCGTGAACACCCGGTCGGCCAGGTCGGGGGCAACGGCCGCGAAGCTGTGGTGGCTGTGGCCCGGAGCCAGTAGGAATTCGTAGATCTCGTCGCAGACCACGGCCACCTGGGGGTGGCGGCGGAGCACCTCGGCGATCGCTTCGAGGTCGCTGCGGCTGAGCACCGTGCCCGTGGGGTTACCGGGGCTGTTGAGGACCAGCAGCTTGCTCGCTGGGGTGATGGCCGCCTCCAGCCGCTCGGGATCCAGCCGGAAGCCTTCGGCGGCGGAGCTCGGGATGAGGCGAACCGAGGCTCCAGCCAGCCGGGCCATCTCCGGATAGCTCAACCAGTAGGGAACGGGGAGCAGCAGCTCATCGCCGGGCTCCAGCAGGACCTGAAAGAGGTTGTAGAGCGCCTGCTTGCCCCCGTTGGTCACCAAGACCTGGTCGGCGCTGGTGGGGACCAGGTTCTCCTGAGTCAGTTTTTGGGCGATGGCCTCCCGCAGGGCCGGTTCGCCGGCGGCGGGGCCATAGCGGGTCAGACCGCTCTCGAGGGCTTGGGCCGCGGCTTGGCGGATGAAGTCCGGAGTATCGAAGTCCGGTTCGCCGGCGCTCAGGCTGCAGATGTCCCGTCCGTCGGCCTTCAAGGCCTTGGCGCGGGCTGCAATCGCCAGCGTCAATGAGGGCTGCAGCGCTTGGGCCCGGGCGGAGAGTTTCAACGGGCGCGGCATTCGAGCAGCGACGTCAGGGGGTAACGCCTTGCGGCTTACCGGTGATGTTGTGCATCCTGCCGCATGCCGGGCCCACTTTCGATGTCAGCTGCACCATCACCAACGTTTGGCCTGGTGTTGGCGGCCGATGACCCCGCCGGCTTGGCCCGCTTTTATGGCCAGATCTGTGGCAGCGCTGCGGCGCCGGGGTTGAGCCCCTCCCACTGGAGGGTGCCCCTGCCGGGATCGCTCTGGCTCGAGGTTTATGCCCCCAGTCGCGCTCGGCCCCTGCCCCGGCAGCGGGGACGTCTGGCCGTAGCCCTCCAGCTCAGTGGCGGTGAGACGGGATTGGCTGCCGCGATCACCAGGGCCCAGGAGCACGGGGGGCAGCTGCTTGAGCCTTCACGCCAGGAGTCCTTTGGCTGGGAGGCCTGGCTGAACGATCCCGAAGGCAATGCGCTGCTGCTGATTGCTAGAGAGACGCACGAGTGATTGCAGGGCGATGACGGCCACCTCCCTTGAACAGGACCTGGCGGCCTTGGCGGAGAGTTGCGATGCCTGCCGCCTCTGCAAGTTGGGCAGTAGCCGCAGCCAAGTCGTGGTGAGCCGCGGCAACCCCAAGGCCCGTCTGATGGTGATTGGCGAGGGGCCCGGTGCCCAGGAGGACGAGCAAGGACAGCCCTTTGTGGGGCGCTCGGGTCAGCTGCTGGATCGGATGCTCGAGAGCGTCGGCATCGACAGCAACCGCGATGCCTATGTCTGCAACATCGTCAAGTGCCGTCCGCCGGAGAACCGCAAGCCCACGGCCCTGGAGATGGCGTCCTGCAAGCCCTGGTTGGATCGCCAGATCGCCCTGGTGGATCCTGCGGTCATCCTCCTGGCGGGGGCAACGGCCGTGGAGGGCTTGCTCGGAATCAAGGGTGGGATGACCAAGATCCGCGGCCAGTGGCGCCAGTGGGAGGGCCGCTGGCTGATGCCGGTCTTCCATCCCTCCTATCTGCTGCGCAATCCCTCCAAAGAGCGGGGGGCACCCAAGTGGCTGACCTGGCAGGACCTGCAGGATGTGCAGCGCCGCTTGGCCCAATTGGACGCTCCGTTGTGACAGGCTTGCCCCAACCGGCCTGCCCAACGCTGCTGCCATGACTGCCTCCTTAACCGCAACGCCCGAGGCGGGGCAGCTGTCCTCCCGTTACGACACGGTCATTCGCCGTCGCAAGACCCGCAGTGTTCGCGTTGGCGACCTCTGGATCGGCAGCGAGCACCCCGTGGTGGTGCAGTCGATGATCAACGAGGACACCCTCGACATCGAGGGGGCCACCGCGGGGATTCGCCGCCTGCACGAAGCGGGATGCGAAATCGTCCGCGTCACGGTGCCGTCCCTGGCCCACGCCAAGGCGATGGGCGAGATCCGCAAACGTCTGGAAGACACCTACCAGCCCGTGCCGCTGGTGGCGGATGTCCACCACAACGGCATGAAGATCGCCCTGGAAGTGGCGAACCATGTCGACAAGGTCCGCATTAACCCTGGGCTCTTCGTTTTCGACAAGCCCGATCCGAACCGCACCGAATTCACCCCCGAGGAGATCGCGCAGATCGGTGAGCGCATCACCGAGACCTTCGAACCGTTGGTCAGCCTGCTGAAGGAACAGGACAAGGCGCTGCGCATTGGCGTGAACCACGGCTCCTTGGCCGAGCGGATGCTGTTCACCTATGGCGACACGCCCCTCGGGATGGTGGAGAGCGCCCTGGAATTCATCCGGATTTGCGATCGCCTCGACTTCCACAACATCGTGGTGTCGATGAAGGCCTCGCGGGCTCCCGTGATGCTGGCCGCCTACCGGATGATGGCGGACCGCATGGATGCCGAAGGGTTCAACTACCCCCTGCACCTCGGCGTGACGGAAGCCGGCGATGGGGATTACGGCCGCATCAAGAGCACCGCGGGCATTGCCACCCTGTTGGCCGATGGTCTTGGCGACACGATTCGGGTCTCCCTGACCGAGGCACCGGAGAAGGAAATCCCTGTCTGTTACTCGATCCTCCAGTCTCTGGGTCTGCGCAAGACCATGGTCGAGTACGTCAGCTGCCCGAGCTGTGGCCGCACGTTGTTCAACCTGGAGGACGTGCTCAATCAGGTGCGCAACGCCACCTCCCACCTCACTGGTCTGGACATCGCGGTGATGGGCTGCATCGTGAACGGCCCGGGCGAAATGGCCGATGCGGACTACGGCTATGTCGGTAAAACCCCTGGCGTGATTTCTCTTTATCGCGGCCGCGATGAGATCCGTCGCGTTCCCGAAGCCGAAGGTGTGGAGGCCTTGATTGCCTTGATCAAGGAAGACGGCCGTTGGGTGGATCCTTGAGGGGCCTCGGTTAACCCGCAGATTTCTCCGGTTTTCACGCCACCTGAGGTTGGAGAACTGGGGCTACGTTGAAGCCATCTCCCGGTGTCAGGAGCGCCTTGATGACTCAGCCCCGCGGCAGCCGCTCCCGTCATCGCGCCCTGATTGTTCTCGCCGGCGCTGGTGCGCTTGGGGCGATTTGTCTGCCGCCACTCCTGCTGCCGGGTTCGGCCTCGCTGGTGAGCGATAGCCCGAAGGAAGTCATTGATCAGACCTGGCAGATCGTCTTTCGGGACTATCTCGATACCAACGGCAAATACACCACGGATAAGTGGAAAGACCTGCGGCGCCAGGTCCTCTCCAAGAGTTACGGCAGCACCAAGGAGAGCTATGAAGCGATCCGGGGAATGTTGGCGACCCTGGACGATCCCTACACGCGTTTCCTCGATCCGCGTGAGTTCAAGGAGATGCAGATCGACACCTCGGGGGAACTCTCCGGGGTCGGGATTCAGCTGAGCCTCGATAAGGACACCAAAGAGCTCACCGTCGTCAGCCCCATCGAAGGGTCTCCCGCATCCCGCGCTGGGGTGATGCCCAAGGACGTCATTACGGCGATCGATGGCAAGAGCACCAAGGGGATGACCACCGCGGATGCGGTCAAGTTGATCCGAGGGAAGGCCGGCAGCACGGTGACCCTGCAGCTGCGCCGGGACGGCAAGCTGCTCGATACCCCACTGGTGCGGGCTCGGATTGAGCTCCATGCGGTGGATACCCAGGTCAATACCAGTGCCGATGGCACCAAGATCGGCTACATCCGCCTGAAGCAGTTCAACGCCAATGCCGCCAAGGACATGGCGCAGGCGTTGAAGGACCTTGAGAAGCAGCAGGTCCAGGGTTACGTGCTTGATCTGCGCAGTAATCCCGGCGGTTTGCTGGTGGCCAGCATCGCGATTGCGCGTCAATGGCTCAACGAAGGAGTCATCGTCTCGACGAAGACCCGTGATGGCATCCAGGACACCAAGCGGGCGGTGGGTCGCGCCCTCACCGAGCGTCCCCTCGTGGTGCTGGTGAATGAGGGCTCAGCCAGCGCCAGCGAAATTCTCTCCGGTGCCCTGCAGGACAACGAGCGCGCGATCCTTGTCGGCGAGACCACCTTCGGCAAGGGCCTCGTCCAATCGGTCCGCGGCCTGATCGATGGATCAGGGATGACGGTCACGATTGCCAAGTACCTCACCCCCAGCGGCCGTGACATCCATAAGCACGGCATTGATCCCGACGTGCGCGCCAAGCTCAGCGCCCGTGAGATCCAAAGCCTGCGCTTGGAGGACCTGGGCACCCAGAAGGACAGCCAGTACCGCGTGGCGGAGTCCACCCTGCTGAAGCAGGTGAAGGCGGCCGGCAGCCTGACCAAGTCACGGCCCTACAACCCGGCTAGTGCCAACGTCCCCGCGGCATTGGCGGCACCGGTTCAGTAGGGGCCAGCCACAGAAAAGCCCTCGGCCAAGGCCGTGGGCTGAAGAGAACCATTGATTGGGCTCAGGCGGCGCTGCCCACGGGCTGCATCAGGCCACCGCCCGGGGTGGAGTCGTCATCGTCATTGCCGGTGTCCGAT